>JADFKI010000164.1 GCA_022565015.1 Chloroflexota bacterium | reverse complement strand
AGCCGCGGCGACCAGGCCCGTGCGGCCGCCATTCGCGTCGGCGTGTGCAACCTCGACGAGGACTATCTGTACGAGTTCGGCAAGGGGTACGGCAGCGGAGACGGACAGTTCGTGTGGCCCGTGGCAATGGCCTTCGACAGCCGGGAGCGGCTCTATATCACAGACGAGCATAACCACCGAATCACCGTGTACGGCAGCGACGGCGAATACCTGTGCAATTGGGGGACGCTCGGCGCCGACGAGGGCGAGCTAAACGGCCCAGCCGGCATCGCCATCGACTCGGACGACAATGTTTACGTCGTCGACCAGAACAACAACCGGGTGCAGAAGTTCGATACCGATGGAAAGCATATCCTCTCGTGGGGCGCGGAAGGCTCCGGCCAGGGCGAATTCAACCTGCCGTGGGGCATAACCGCCGACTCCCAGGGCAACGTGTACGTAGCCGACTGGCGCAATGATCGCATCCAGAAGTTTTCGGGCGGC
The DNA here is from genome assembly GCA_022565015.1 of Chloroflexota bacterium. Taxonomy (GTDB): domain Bacteria; phylum Chloroflexota; class Dehalococcoidia; order Lucifugimonadales; family JADFKI01; genus JADFKI01. The sequence goes on along the minus strand of JADFKI010000164.1, from coordinate 7,923 downwards.
GGCGAGTTCATCTCGGCGTTCGGTGAGTCGGGACAGGGCGACGGCCAGCTCAGCCGACCCTCCGGCGTGGCGGTGGATGCCGACGGCAACATCTACGTGGCCGATTGGGGCAACGAGCGCGTGCAGGTTCTCGGGCCCGACGGCGGCTTTCGTCTGAAGCTGCGAGGCCAGGCGACGATGTCCAAGTGGGCCGAGGAGTTTTTCGCCTCCAATCCCGACGAGCTTGCTGAGCGAGAGAAGTCAAACCTCATCCCCGAGCTGCCGGCCCATCTCAATACCCCCTACCACATATCCTCTCAGACCGAGCCCTACTTCTGGGGTCCCGTATCGGTAACGCTGGACGGGGACGGACGGCTGTACGTCGCGGAGACAAACCGCCACAGGCTGCAGATCTACCAGAAGGCGTAGCCATCGAGCCTATGGGCCATTCGAATCCAGCGATAAGCAAAATATTCTCGTTTCTTCGTTGTTCCATAATTCAAAGGAACCCTAAAATTGACAGTCTCTTAATTGAGATAAGTCTCAAGCCAGGACCAATGCCATGAATTGGGATACATCCAGCATATTGAGGGAGCTCTTGAAGCTCCCACCAGAAGCTCGTGCAGCTCTGGCCGGTTCGCTGCTGGACAGCATAGACGAAACCGTCGATCCAGACCTGGAGGCGGCAGGGGAAATGGAAATTGTAACGCGGCTCAGGGAGTTGGACAACTCTGACGTAAAAACCGTTCCTTGGTCTGAGGCGCGCCGCATCATCGTCGGAGAATGACGCCGCTAGTTCCAAACCGCCGGCAAATTTTCACGATGCACTCTAGTTTCCCGCCCAGCTCTCAGTGACGGGGCGCGGCTTTCGATATGTGGGCCATCATCTAGACGGTCCCCAAAAACCCCACTTGCTTAACTCGCCGCATCCTCGATATACTCCCCGTTAGTTCTCACCAACACGCCATCGACCGCTTATCATAAGGAGGCCCCCTCATGAGAGCCGTAGTCTACGACAGTCCATTCAAAGTCTCCGTAGAGAACGTCCCCGACCCTGAAATGCAGCATCCCAACGACGCCATCGTAAAGATTACCTCCTCTTGCATATGCGGCTCCGACCTTCACATGTACGAGGGCAGGACGGCCGCCGAGCCCGGAATCATCTTCGGCCACGAGAACATGGGAATCATCCAGGAGGTCGGCTCCGCCGTGAAGACGCGTAAGGTCGGAGACAGGGTGGTCATGCCGTTCAACGTGGCGTGCGGTTTCTGCAAGAACTGCCAGCGTGGGTTCACCGGCTTCTGCACCACCGTAAACCCGGGCTTTGCCGGGGGAGCATACGGCTACGTCGCGATGGGTCCCTGGCGCGGCGGTCAGGCGGAGTACCTCCAGGTGCCCTTCGCCGATTTCAACTGCTTACCCCTGCCTCCCGGCGACCAGTATGAGGCGGACTTCGCGATGCTGGCCGATATCTTTCCGACGGGATATCACGGCGCCGAGCTGGCAGACGTTCGTCCCGGCGAGAGCGTCGCGGTGTTCGGCGCGGGCCCCGTGGGCCTGATGGCCGCGTACAGCTGCGTCATAAGGGGCGCAGCCGAGGTGTACTCCATCGACCACGTCCAAGAGCGGCTCGACAAGGCGGAGGAGATCGGCGCGATTCCCATCAACTTCGACGAGGGCGATCCTGTCCGGCAGATCAAGGACCGGCGCGGCGGAGAGGGCACCGACAAGGGCATCGACGCCGTGGGCTATCAGGCGGCGGCGCAGGGGTCTTCCGCGGCGGGCGGCGAGCAGGAGGAGATTCCCAACGTCGTCCTGAACCAGATGATCGACGTCATCAATCCGACAGGCGCAATGGGCATCCCAGGGCTCTACGTGCCGACAGACCCAGGCGGGGTTGACGAGGACGCTAAGCGCGGCGCGCTGTCCATAAACTTCGGCAAGCTCTTCGAGAAGGGCCTGCGATTGGGCACCGGCCAGTGCAACGTCAAGCGCTACAACGCATACCTGCGCGACCTCATCATCGCCGGGAAGGCCAAGCCCAGCTTCGCCGTATCCCACCAGGTGTCGCTGGAAGAGGCGCCCGACGCCTACGACAAGTTCGACAAGCGCGTCGAGGGCTACACCAAGGTTATCCTTAACCCATAGAGTTCACCCAAACCGCACGGCCACAATGCACAAGATGGGAAGGCTATTACTATGCGCACCGGCAGCGGCGACAACACATACGAGTGGATCGACAACTGGGCCCGCGTTCCCGAATCCGAGAGCTCGCGGCTCGGGTGGGCGCATCCGGGCATGGTCGTCACCGAGGCGGGCGAGATCATCACCTGCCACTCGGGCGACCACACGGTGCTCTTCTTCGACGGCGAAGGCAAACTGGTGAAGTCCTGGGACGGCGATTTTGCCGACGCCCACGGCATCACGCTGGTCAAGGACGGACCCGCCGAGCAGCTCTGGATCGCCGACAACGGCTCCAAGCGCCACCATAGCCACGGCTACGACTACCCTCCCGGCGCGGACCAGGCATCGGGCCGCGTCTTCAAGACGACCCTGGACGGCGACGTGGTGATGAGGCTGCCCAAACCGGACCATCCCGCATATTCGACGAGCCGATACGCCCCCACGACCGTGGCCGTCAACGAGGAGCGCTTTGGCGGCAACGGCGACATTTGGGTCGGCGACGGCTACGGCGCAAGCCTCGTCCACCGGTTCAGCGCTGCCGGAGACCATATCGGCACGATCAGTGGCGAGGAAGGGGCCGGGGCCTTCAACTGCCCTCACGGCATCTTCATCGACCGGCGCAAGCCGGACGCCGAGCTCTACGTGGCCGACCGCGCCAACGCCCGCGTGCAGGTATATGACCTGGAGGGCAAGTTCAAGCGGTCCTTCGGCACGGACTATCTAACGACGCCCAGCGCCTTCGCCACCCACGGCGATCAGATGGTGATCGCGGAGCTTCGCGCGCGGCTCGCCGTGGTCGATGCGGACGACAGGCTCGTCTGCTACCTGGGCGACAACCTTCCTGTGTTCGAGGTCGATGGCTGGCCCAACAACAGGAACGATCGGGGCGAAATCATCCCGACTGCGCTGCTGGAAGAGGGAAAGTTCAATAGCCCTCACGGGATGGCCGTGGACGGCGAGGGCAACATATATGTTGCCGAGTGGCTCATAGGCGGAAGGATCACAAAGCTGGCGAAGCTGTAATCAGAGACGGGCACCAGGAGAAATATGAAGTACGACGTTATCGTGGTGGGCGCAGGGTCGGCGGGTGCAGCCGTCGCGGCGCGGCTGTCCGAGGACCCGGGCCGGTCTGTCCTGCTCCTGGAAGCGGGGCCGGACTATCCCGACTTCGATAACCTCCCCGAAGAGCTAAAACTTGGCTATGCCACCGGCACCGACATCCTGGTCAGCGATGACCACAACTGGCAGTTTACCGGCAAGGCCAACGATGTCGCCGAGACGATGCTTGTTCCCAGGGGCAAGGTCACGGGCGGGACCAGCGCGATAAACGGCCAGGTGTTTCTAAGAGGGCTCCCCGAGGACTTCGATATGTGGGCCTCCCAGGGCAACGATGCGTGGAGGTTCGAGAGCGTTCTTCCATTCTTCCGCAAGCTGGAGACGGACACGGACTTTCACGACGATTTTCACGGCACGGACGGCCCCATCGTATGCCACCGATTCAAGAGGAAAGACTGGCATCCCGAGCAGACCGCCTTCTTCAACGCGTGCAAGATGATGGGCTATCGAGAGACCGAAGACTTCAACCACCCCGACTCTTACGGCGTCGGCCCCATACCCTGCAATAATCCCGGCGGCATCCGCATGAGCTCAGCGCTGGGTTACCTCACGCAGGCGAGGCACCGGCTAAACCTGACGATCAGGGCGGGCTGCATGGCGCATCGCCTCCTCTTCGACGGCAATCGAGTCACGGGCGTCGAGGTGGAGAGCGGCGAGGAGAAGTTCGTCGTCGAGGCGGACGAGATCGTGCTTAGCAGCGGCACGATCGCCAATCCGCAGCTCCTGATGCTTTCAGGCGTGGGGCCTGCCGAGCACCTCGACGGCATGGGCATCCCCGTCATCCTCGACCTTCCCGGCGTCGGCAAGAACTTCCGCGACCACCCCCTCGTCTTCATAACGTGCAAGGTCAAGGAGGGCATAACCCTGGACGGCCTCGCGCCAAGATTGCAGGTCGGGCTTCGATATACCTCCACCGGCTCCGACGACCCGAACGATATGATGATGTGGATGACGTCTTTCGCCCCGGAGAGAATCAACCGAGGAGGCAGCAGGCTGGAATCCCTCGGAATTCGCATTACCGGCTCCATATATCTGGCCTCCAGCAGTGGAGAGATTACTCTCACATCCCTGGACCCCAACGTACAGCCCTTCCTCGATTTCCATCTGCTGGAGCACCCGCACGACGTCTCCCGCATGAGGGAGGCCGTACGAATGGCCGTAGACCTGTTCAAGCACGAGGACTTCAGCCCCATCGTCGCGGAGCGGATCGAGCCCCTTGACGGCGATCTGGAGTCCGATGAGGCTCTGGACGCGTGGATCGCCCGCGAGGTGACCACCGGTCAGCACCTGTGCGGCACCTGCAAGATGGGACCATCGTCGGATCCCATGGCGGTCGTCGACCAGTACAACAGGGTCCACGGCGTCGAAGGCCTGCGTATCGCCGACGCCTCTATCATGCCGAACACGGTGAGAGCAAACACCAACGTGACCGCGATGATGATCGGCGAACGCGCCGCCGACTTCATTCAGCGGGGTTTGTAGAGGATGCGGGTCCCCTTGCTCCGGTTGCGATTACAGGGCCCGGCCGATCATCGCGATACAGGTTGTCCCCCTTTGCGTTTTTACTGCGCCCACCACGTCTAAGGGCAACGTAGTTCTTGAAGACGGCGGCCGACTCAAGGCTTGGTTCATTGCGTGACCCTCAACAACCGGCAGCGTCCCCTCATTTAACGCGGCCGGGACTGATAACCGCCTCGCACTCTGTTAAAATCCCACCGCACTCATATGCAAGGAGGCCCAAGTTTGGAGCCCATTATCAGGAACTACCGAGGCAACTTTCAGGCGGGAGGCCCGCCGGCGAGGCTCATCTGGCTCGACGACGGCCCGCCTACCGTAACTCTCACCTACCTGGAGATAGAGAACGGCAAGACGAGCCCTCACCATATTCATCCGTGGGAACACGAGGTGTTCATCATCGAGGGTTCGGGCACGCTGCTATGCGATAACGTCGAGCATCCGGTCAGGGCGGGCGACGCCGTTTTTGTGCCGGGCAACGTCGACCACTTTACGCTCAACAACGGCGGACAGGGCCTGCTAAAACGCATCGAGGTCAACCCCCTGGTTGCCGCCCAGAGCGGCGGCGCCCAGAACGAAGGCGGCGAAGGGACCGGGAAGCCGCCCACGATACTCAATCTCGCGGACATCGACCTGAGTCCTGGCTCGGCCCGCCCCATCCTCACTGCATCCGAAGGCGCCATCAACTACACGATGTTCTATCGCGGCCTCGAGCCCGGCGAGTCCAGTCCAACGCACGCCCACGCCTGGGAGCACCAGGCGTACATCCTCAAGGGCGCGTGTACTCTCGTCTGCGACGGAGTGGACTTTCGCGTCAGAGAGGGCGACGCCGTCCTGGTGCCGCCGCATTCCGAGCACGAGTGGCGCAGCGACAACGGCGAGACGGCGGGGTGGCTGGTCTTCAATCCGATTGCCCGCTGACAAGACCCGCAATACGACTTCGATAAAAAACGGTCTTAGGACTGCGCGAATTAGCGTTAGGAGAGCCATATGACGACATTGGAAGAGCGATTTCTGTCCAGCTATCCCATTCTGGCCGGCCTGGGAAGGGCGGACGCCGACGGCAAGCCGTTGGGCAACCCCAGAATGGAGGCGATCGCCCCCGATCAGTGGCGCATAATCTGCGAGGCGTGCTTCGGCTATCTGTGGAACCGCCCCGGACTCACGATGGAGCAGCGAAGCCTGGCGACCATGTCCACGCTGGTCGCCCTGCGTAGGGACGACAACCTGCACGGTCACCTGCTCAGCGGACTGGACGTTGGCCTCTCGGCCGAGCAGATCGTGGAGATGATGCTTCAGCTCATCTACTACGTTGGCGCGCCCATGGCCAACACCGCCCTCCTTCGAGCCAACGATGTCTTTATCGAACGGGGAGTCAAGGTCAACCCGTACAAGGTCTACGATACACAGGAGTCTCCGGAAGACCTGTATCGCCGAGGGCTGACCAAACGGACCGAGGTCCTGGGGGACGGCGCCGGGCGAAGCTTCGATAAGGACGAGGCGGTAGACCAGGACTGGGAGCGGCACCTTCTCGAATACCTCTGGGGCTCTATTTGGACGCGGCCCGGTCTGAGCACACAGGACCGCTGCATCTGCACGCTGTCGGCCTTGATGGTCGTGGGAACGGACAGCGCGATTCGAACGTACATCGGGGCCGCGCTTCGTCTGGGCCTAACGCAGGACCAGATAAGAGAGCTCTGCTTCCAGCAGACGTTCTACATCGGAACGCAGAATGCGCGCCACGCCAAAATGCTCGCAGAAGAGGTTTTCTTGGCCCAATAACGAGCGTTATTTCTTCCACCCGACTAACCGAAAAACCGGCAAGACCGTTTGACGTTGAGGGAGTCTTGAGATGTGTGCGGGCATGTGGTTCGACAGGCTCACCACGAACGGGTCTCTAATGCAATCCGTTCGCCGTGCCCGACTCCGGAAATGGAATATCTTCGGGCCCCGATTCTTCGGGGAGCCTGTCGAAGGATGGTCCATTTTGGATAGACTTTTTGAGGTGGTTTCTCAGCCAATAGTAGCGGCCTGAGGTCTTAAATCCGGCCTCAGGCCATTCTCCGACTCGACCTGCCGCCCTTCTCTCCGGCCTCGCCGCCTGTGCAAAATGCAGTAGTCGCACAGCCTCTAGCCCTACCCTATTCTCATTGAAGCCGGCAATCCTTCAGTCAATGCACTCTTGGCCCACTTCTAAAATCAATCAAAGAAGATTCTCAACATCGTCCAACTTTCCATGGGGCCTGTGCTACGATATCGCCGACGTGCCGCAACAGAGGCAGGAAAGGGCTACATTGCAAAGCGAACCAACGGCATTCAGGATTGCAGACCCGGGAATACGGGCCCTGTTCAGTGACGATTCGAAGTACCAGTCGTGGCTGGACGTCGAGGCGGCCCTTGCGCAGTCACAGGCCGAGCTGGGCGTAATTCCGGAGTACGCCGCCCAGGAGATCACCATAAAGGCCCAGCTTTCGAACATCGACATCGACGCCATGAAGGAGGGCCTTGCGAGGACGGGTCATCCGCTCGTGCCCCTGATCTGGGAGCTGGACAAGGTCTGCGAGGGCGACGCCGGGGGCTACGTGCACTGGGGCGCCACGACGCAGAACATCACCCAGACGGGCAAGCTCCTGATGGTCCAAAAGGCGCACCGCATTTTCCTGGGCCTGCTGGCACAGCTCTTGACGGAGCTGGCGGAGCTCGCCGAAAGGACCAAGGACATGGCGCTGCCCGGACGTACCCACGGCCAGCACGCCGTTCCCGCAACGTTTGGCTTCAAGGTCGCCGTCTGGATAGACGAGCTGTGCCGTCATGTGGAGCGCCTGCGAGGCTGCGAGGGCCGGGTATTCGTCGCCATGCTCGGAGGCGGCGCGGGCACTCTAGCTTCATTGGGCGAAATCGGCCTCACAACCCAGGACAGGATGGCCGAAAAGCTCGGCCTCGACCCGATCGAATTACGCATAAAGAATGCATTGGTCACCGGCGACAAATTTCTCGGCGGCCAGAACGTCGACCACGGCACGCTCATCAGCTGCCTCGAAGCGGTTCGTCGAGCGTCAAATTGGGAAACCCGCCGAGCCAAGCGAGCCGTGCAATCCGGGAAACGGCGTGGTATCGGGGTTGCAGGTG
>JADFKI010000008.1 GCA_022565015.1 Chloroflexota bacterium | reverse complement strand
CCAGGTGAGAGACAACGTCTTGCCCCTGGAGAAGCTGGGGCTCATGGACCTGATCGACGAGGGCCACCACGTTACCGACGAGATTACGACCCTGGATACGCCGGGCCACACTCCCGGACATCAGGTGACCCTCATCAGCTCCCAGGGCGAAAAGGCGATGATCGTCGGCGACGCTCTGCATACCAAGGCGCAGATCATGGAGCCGGACTGGTGCGCCAACGTCGACACCGATAAGGACGAGAGCCGTCGCACCCGGCATGCCTTGCTGGACCGCGCCGAAAACGAGGGCTACGTGATCGCCGCAGGCCACTTCCATCTCAACGACCACATAGGCAAGATCATCAGGAGCGAGGGTCGTCGCTACTGGCAGGTCATTTGACGCGTGGTCCGGTGAAGATTTTCTGAATACCTTCAAGCCTCCGAAGTAGTCGACCGACGCCATGCCCTCCATTTGCTTCTAAGACGTTGGTCAGCCGTGCCTAACGTCTGCCGCGCGTAAAGCGCTCGTAGACGAGTATTGTTCATCACCCGCATTGATTGGAGTCTGACTAACAAGCTTGACGCCGATAAGGGTTCCCGTATCGTGGTTTGACGCAAATCGTCTGTTACGTGGCAAATCTCGGCTCTTGACGCAATTGCCCGGCGTGTTTTGGCAGGTTTAGGTCGCGAAGAGGGCGTCCAAGTCCCCGTCGCCTTACAGCTGTTGTCCATGGCCAGCTTCCGCTGGCTGTGGCCCGGCAACGGCCTAGCGCTCATGGGCTTCCAGATCCGCAACATGGGCCAGGCCTGGATCACGCTGGACCTGACGGGCGGTTCGCAGTTCTGGGTGGGCGTCGTCAACGGCACGCCTGCCATCACCATCATGCTCTTCTCCATCCTTGGTGGCGTGGCCGCGGACCGACTTCCACGACAGCGCATCCTCATCCTTACACGCATGACGCTGGCCTGGCTGGCCTTCGCCACGGCCTTTTTGCCGGCCGCACAGCTCCTCGCCATCTGGATGCTCATCGCCTTCATAGGCATTCAGTTCGTCTTCTTCTTTCTTGTTGCGTTGTATTTCGGGGCCTTCGCTGCAGTCAGCCTCCTGAATCTGCCCCAGGAAGAGCCACGTCCACCACGTCCGATCCTTGGCGATCTCGTCGAGGGGCTGAAGTACGTTGCCAAGACGCCGCAAGTGGCCTGGCTGATGCTCATGGCCAGTCTGCTGATATTTGCGGGCATGTACTTGCCCATGGTGCTGGTGTACGCCCGCGACGTGCTAAAAGTAGGGCCCCAGGGCTTTGGGTATTTGGAGGCGGTGTTCGGCGTGGGCTCGCTGGTGGGATTGGCGTCGATCGCGTGGATGGGCGGCGTTCGAAGAAAGGGCCCCGTAATTGTGGTGGCTGCGACAACCGTCGGCGCAAGCATGATTGTTTTCGTAGTATGGATAATTTACCCCATGACGCTGCCGGCCCAGTTTGTCATCGGCGTGGGGGCGGCTTTTTGGATAACCAGCGTGACGACGGTCTTGCAGACCACAGTGCCCGACGAGATGCGAGGACGCGTGATGGGCGTCTACTTCATGGTAATACAGCTCATGGGATTTGGCTGGATAATTGGCGGGTACATGGCGCAGACGCTAGGCAACGTCAATGCCGTGCTGATCGGCGGCTTCGCGTTCATGGGACTGAACTTGCTGGCGTACGTCAGCTCGAAGTCGATCCGCGAGATCAACTAGAGCGACTTCACATGGTTCTGTCTGCATCTTGGTCAAGGAGCCGGGCATCACCCAGCCTCGAGCCCCTGAACCCTCTACACCACCAGCGGGGTGTCGTCGCGGTTCGCCCATTCCCCCATGGAGCCGTCGTAATTCCGTGTTCGCTCATAGCCAAGAAGCTTCAGGACGAATACTCCGTGCGCCGCACGGATGCCGCCCTGTCAATAGGTCACAACTTCTTTTTCAGGCGTTGCTCCGACCGCCTCCAGCATGGCCCGCAGCTCAGAGGCCGGCTTGATGGTCTGGTGTTTGTCGTCCGTAACGAAGTTTAGCCACTCGAGATGGACGGAGCCGGGGATTCGCCCGGCGCGATTATTGCCGCGAGCGTTCGTGCCGTCCCACTCGCCGTCGGAACGAACATCGAGGTACACGACGTCGGAGCTGCCGACCTTTGAGACACCATAGTCCAGCGTGCACAGCAGGTCCGGGTTGGACTTCGGAGTGAACGTGGATTCCGCCGGGGCAGGACGGTCGATGCTGGTCGGTCGGCCCTCGTCGTACCACTTCTTCCAGCCGCCGTTGAGCACCTTCACGTTGGTGTGGCCGTAGTGGATCAAGACCCACCACAGCCTGGCGGCCCACAAGCTGCCGTTGCTGTCGTAGGCGATAACGAGATTACCGTCGCCGATGCCGATGTCCTCCATGACCTCCTTCACCCGGTCCGGTGGCGCCACGAGAGGATACTTGCGCGGGTCGGAATCGTACTCCACCTGCTTGATGTAGTGGTGGACGCGAATGCCTCGGGCGCCTCTGATATGCGCTCGGCCGTAGGCGTCAAACGGGTCGCAGTCCACGATTCGGATGTTGGGATCGTTCAGGTGTTCTTCGAGCCAGTCCGTCTCCACCAGAAGCTCGGGATTGGCATATCCTTCAGTAGTCATGGGGAAAAGTCCTCCGAGATGCTCTTTAATTGGACTGCGAGTATAGCACGGGAGAACCACCCCACGGTACATTTTTAGCGTGGGCGCCTGCAGACGTAACTAAATCAAAGTGGTGGGATTCATCAGAGTCTGATGCTACGGTTGGATGAGCATCGCCCACGGGAAGTTGTGAGGCCGAAACTAACAGAATACTTTTCGTGTCAACGTAAGATAATAGTGGACAATGTGGTGGACAGTGTCCATACCTTTGTCCACTAATTTGTAGTACCGTTATCCCACTATAATGATATAAATGAGCAATTGGAGCTTTGGACAGTGTCCAGGACAATGTCCAAAAAGGAGGTCAGATGCCAAGGTGGGAGATAAATTTCGACATGCGGCTTCGGATTGAGGATCCCAGGGTTGTTCAACTTGTGGCAAAGGTGGAAGCCCTTGCTTCAGTTATACGCGGGATACCAATTCCCCCTCATGTCCAGTATCGGTTGGACAGACTTAATGTCCTTCGCGCAGTTCGTGGTACTACCGGCATTGAGGGTACAGATCTGTCGGAGGAAGAAGTTGCTGAAATATTGTCGGCTCCTCCAGAGGAAATCATCCTCAAAAATGGTACGCGAAATCGAGAAGAGCAGGAGGTTAGAAACGCAGAGGCCCTTATGAAGCATGTGGCTGAAATGCTGCGTAGAGATCCAACGGTTCCTCTCAATGAACATATTATTCGTAGATTCCATGAAATCATTACGCAAGACATTGAATATGAACACAATGAGCCGGGTAGGTACAGAACTTATGGTGTAAATGCTGGTAGTTACCTTCCGCCGCAGACTGGAGAAGAGGTACAAAGCCTCATGGCTGAGTTTATTGACTGGTTCAATACAGGACGGCCTAGCGAATGGAGTCCTGTCATCAGAGCGATTGTCGGTCATTTCTATGCCATCAGCATTCACCCGTTCGGAGACGGAAATGGCCGCACTTCACGTGCAGTTGAAAGTTATCTCCTGTTCCAGGCCGGCGTAAATGCGCGGGGGTTTTACTCTCTTGCAAACTACTATTATAAAAACAGGTCTGACTACGTTAATCACCTGGATTATGTACGATTCTACAGCAATGGTGACTTGACGCGATTCGTCATATTCGCATTGAAAGGATTGGCGGAAGAATTGGAGGCCGTCCACGGAGAGGTGCTAGAAGAGGTTCGGGTTATTTCCTTCAGAGACTATGCTAGAGAGACCCTTGGAACAGAGGGCAAACTCGGTACCCCTGTGGGAGAAAGGCTATTTCATTTCATTCTTGGACTGGGACGTGATCCTATTTCTTTGAAAGCACTAAGAAGCGGCGAGCATCCTCTGTCCTATATATATAAGGACGTGACAAATAAGACATTGATGAGGGACGTACATTTTCTTCAAGAGCACCAATTGGTGAAGGTAGATGGCGATAGCCTGCAGATGAATTTAGAGATCATGGAACAGTTTACCGCTTAAGCACCACCTAAATCTTCAACTAAGAAATGTCGCGATTTCGTCCAGCGACTTCTTGGTTATCTTCGGCACCATGGCGTCATCGGCCGGATAACCCGTGACCACCACCAGGAAGGGGCGTTCGTTTTCCGGACGGTCGAGTATCTCGTTGAGGAAACCCATGGGACTGGGCGTGTGCGTCAGCGTGGCGAGCCCCGCGTGATGCAGGGCCGTGACCAGGATGCCGGTAGCGATGCCGACGGACTCCGTGGCGTAGTAGTGCTTGACACGACGGCCGTCCGGCAAGAGCCCAAAGTTCTCTGCAAAGACGACGACGAGGTACGGTGCGGCCTCGAGGAAGGGCTTGTTCTGGTCCGTGCCCAGTGGCGCTAGTGCGTCCAGCCACTCTTGAGGCGCCCGTCTCTCGTAGAACTCTTTTTCTTCCTTCTCGGCCTCAACTCGTATGCGTCTCTTCACTGCGGGGTCGGACACCACGACGAAATGCCACGGCTGCATGTTTGCACCGCTTGGGGCCGTCCCCGCAGCTCTAACGCAGTCTTCGATAACCTCGAAGGGGACAGGCTTGTCGGAAAAGTCGCGGACCGAGCGCCGCCGTCTAATCTCGTCGTAGAACGCGGACGCGCGACTCTTCATTTCGTTCGGGGAATACGCCTGGTAGTCGGCTAGTGGAAGGAATACGGGCTGGGTCATTGGGGCCTCCGAAGCACGACGAAGCTTTGACGGCCACATTATAGCCTCGGGACCCAAGGCAGGCATCCGGGACCTATTGAAGTGGTCCCAAAGTCAGGACGCCAAGGCAGATTCTTGGTAAACAGCTACCCCTTTTGGCCGAGTCAATTGTAAGGTTCCGCCCTCATGCAACCTTGAAAACCACAGGAAGGGTTTCCAGGCCGTGAAAGGTCGGGTTGGTCCGCCATCGGAAGTCTTCCAGGCGTCCATCTGAGGAAAGGGGAGGCTCAAGCTGAATTTGGTCCATCCGCCGAAGCATGGTGCCAATGGCGATCTGCCCTTCCATGCGGGCCAAGGCTGCTCCCAGACAAAAGTGTGGGCCAAAGGCAAAGGCAAGGTGCCGGTTCTCTTGCCTTGTAATGTCCAGGCGGTCGGGGTCGGGAAACTGGGCAGGGTCGCGGTTAGCCGCCCCAATACAAGTCGAGACTATCTGCCCCTTGGAGATCCGTTTCCCGCCTATCTCCAGGTCTTCTATGGCGAGGCGGCCCGTAGACTGTATTGGGCTGTGGTAACGCAGAAACTCCTCGACGGCAGTCTCGATCATGGAAGGGTTCTCTCTGAGCTTCCGCATCTCCTCGGGGTTCTGGAGCAGGGCCAGCATGCCATTCCCTATCAGGTTGCTGGTAGTCTCGTGGCCGCCTATTTGCAGCAGCACAAACATGGAGAAAAGCTCCTCCTCGCTGAAAACGTCGCCCTGCTCTTCGGCGGCGACCAGCGCACTTATTAGGTCTTCCCTGGGGTTTTGGCGGCGTTCCCTGATGATTCCCCGCAAGTAATCAATCATGTCCAACGCGCTACGCTGGGCAGCCTCAACGAGCTGTGCGATGTTACGAATATCGCCAAGAAAGGCGGCCAGATCGTCTGTCCAACTCCTGAACTGGTCTTGGTCCTCCGCGGCCACACCCAGCATCTCGCAATTCACCCTGACCGGCAGGGGGTAAGCCAGGTCGCTGATTACATCCATCCTGCCCGCTTGCTCCAGGTCATCGAGCAAACCATCAACAATGGCCTGGATGTGGGACCGCATGCCTTCGACTACGCGAGGGGTGAAGGCCTTGTTGGCCAGTGACCGAAGCCGAGTGTGGCTCGGCGGGTCGGACATGAGCATCATGTTGGAGAAGATAAGCATGATGGGGGCCATCTTCTCCCGCATCTGCTCCGGAATTCGAGCTTCGTTTCGGGTCATTCGGTCTGACGAAAGGCGCCTATCTCGTAGAGCCTCCAGGACGTCGCCGTAGCGGGTCAGGGTCCAGGCCTGCAGTGCATCGTTCCAGTGGACCGGGTCCTGGGTCTGAAGCTGGCGATAGTGCGGATAAGGATTGGCGATGACCTCAGGATCCAGCGCGCTGGAGGTGTCAAAGGGGGTGGTGAACTCTCTCGGCATTGATCGTCTCCTCAGCTGGAATCTATCTTATGAATCAGACCTTCCCAAGGTGTTCGCCTGCAGTTTACGGCTGAACTTTTACGGCTGCTGTTCTACCCAGTCAATCTGGCTAGAATCCCGACCATTGATGCCGCTATTTTTACTATAAGTCGGGCCTCTTGCTCTCGAAGTCGACAGAGGTCAAGTATTCCAGAGAGCGTATCCGCACCCCTGGCCGCTACCCGCCCGTCAGTATCGAGACGATCGTGTCGATTATCTCCTCGGCGCGGGCCCGTAGCTGGTCCTTGTTTAGCTGCGCTATGGGATGGGGCGTGAAGATCACCGGATAGTCCGGCGTGCCCCACATGGCGGCCATGGACTTGGAGGTGTTAATGAAGGAGTCGGTGCATATAGTTACCGAGGGTACGCCTGCCTTCTCAGCGTGAATTCCGTCGTGCACACTGCACGCGCTGCAGGAGCCTCAATCACCCACCCCTGCGATGATGTAGTCGCAGTCTTTCGCCATCTCGGCGATCAGGTTTGGCTCAGCAGGCTTGGAGGCGGACGGCTTGGCGTGGTAGTTCACGTTGGCGATGCCGTAGCGCTCGTCCAACAGGCCCAGGACCTCGTGGAGAAACTCCTTGGCGTTGACCTTGCTGTCGTCGATTACGCCGACGCGCTTGTTCTTTAGGTCGTCCAGTCTTGGAGCGCCGTTGAATTCGGCGACCATTGGCCGCGTCGTCGGGTCAACCAGGGTCATTGTGTTTCGAGTTCCCGTTGCCATGCTGTTCTCCTTGCGTTTTTTTAGCCTGGAAGGCGTCTGCCTATTTTCTCTTTGATCGTATTGCCTCCGCTTCCCCGCCACTGGGTAGTTTAGTCCACGCGGCCCGCCCCGAATCTCTTTCGGGCGAATCCCCAGCCATTCGATGGAAAGCCGGCTTGCGCCCTTTTACTGTGGGGATGCAGCGCCGAGATCTTGTCGCAATCCGACGCAGAGGCCGCGTTCAAGTGAGGCGGAGCTAGAAGGCCGCAGCGCAGGCGCAGGCTCCACCGCCGCCGCAGCAACCGCCGCCGGCGCCCGCAACTGCGCTACGCTCGCCATTGGCGGTGGCAGAGAAGGCGGAGAACACCGACAGACGTCGTATGGACTCACCTTCGCACCTGGGACAGGGTGTGGGCTCGTTCATGCTGCTCATGGGGAGAAGCTTCTCGAAGTCATTTGCGCAGGTCTTGCAGGTGTATTCGTAGATCGGCATCTTTTGGCTCTCCTTGACCGGTTGATTGGCTTGGTTCGCCTCGCCCTGATGCGTGGCGCGGGCGTCGAAATCGGCGAAGTAAACGCTGCTTTCTAAAACATATTTTAGGCGGCACGTTGATTCCGGTCAACACACTCGTATAATAGACTGAAGTCTTCAGAATCGCTTTCATGGTCTAGGCGCGCCGTGAACTTGACCGGAACCTTCAATATGTGACAGAGGCGATACATTGCAGTCCTCTACCATCCTACCCAACGAGAAGGGACGCTTCGGCCAGTTTGGCGGGAGATTCGTGCCGGAGACTCTGATGAGCGCCGTTGACGAGCTCGAGCGCGAGTATCGCGCAGCCCAGGCGGACGAGAGCTTTCAGGCGGAGCTAAAGGACCTTTCGCGCAACTACGTCGGCAGGCCGACGCCACTCTACTATGCGAAGAACCTCACAAGGGAGCTTGGCGGCGCGCGCATATACATCAAGCGTGAGGACCTCGCCCATACAGGGGCCCACAAGATCAACAACGCCTTGGGGCAGGCCCTCCTTGCCAAACGCATGGGCAAGAACCGGATCATAGCCGAGACGGGCGCCGGTCAGCACGGCGTCGCGGCGGCCACGGTGTGCGCCATGCTCAATCAGGAGTGCATCGTCTACATGGGCGAGGAGGACATTCGGCGACAGGCTCTCAACGTCTTCAGAATGCGTCAGCTCGGGGCCGAGGTGCGGCCCGTATCTTCCGGTTCCCGAACGCTCAAAGATGCCATCAACGAGGCGATACGGGACTGGGTCACGAACGTGGAGACGACGCACTATCTCATAGGCAGCGTCGTGGGGCCACACCCCTACCCCATGATCGTCCGCGATTTGCAGAAGGTAATTGGCGAAGAGGCCCGGGAACAGCTGCTTTCGTCCGCCGGAAAGCTTCCCGATTACGCGATTGCATGCGTGGGAGGCGGAAGCAACGCCATCGGGCTGTTCTATGATTTCATCAAGGACGAGCAGGTCAAGCTCATCGGCGTGGAGGCCGGAGGCCGGGGCGTTGATTCAGGAGAGCACGCGGCCACGCTGGTTGCGGGCGAGATCGGTGTGATACATGGAGCCATGACCTACCTCCTTCAGGACGAGGACGGTCAGGTGATGGAGACGCACAGCATTTCGGCGGGCCTGGACTATCCCGGAGTGGGTCCAGAGCACAGCTGGCTGAAAGACTCCGGCCGCGCTGAATACGTCAGCGTTACGGATTCCGAGGCGCTGGAGGGCTTCCAGCTGCTGTGCCGGACCGAGGGCATCATACCTGCGTTGGAGCCTTCTCACGCCGTTTACCACATCTCCAGGTTGGCCCCGACCCTGTCCCAGGACGTCATAATCCTTCTCGGTCTGAGCGGACGTGGGGACAAGGACATGGAGACGGTGGCGGCCGAGCTGGGCGAGAGCATCTAGGGCAAGCCGGATATCTCGATTAGTACCCGTTCGGGATCGTTGCAGTCTGCGGCCGATACACTTTGGGATACGATAAATAATGTATCCAACGTCAATAGCATGGTATTTCGCGATGTTTTTTTCCTTTTAACGGCGTTTACTTCTATTGTAAGATCGATTCGAGTCTTTGGACGGCTTGACGTTTGTTCTAAATTTGGTTAATCTGTAATTGTAATCCCCCCTATTGCTTCGGTAGTAGGGCGCAAGACCACCGCGAAACCGGTGGTCTTTGCATTTCTAAGGCTAAATGGCTACTAATATTTATATAGATGGACTTAACCTCTATTATGGCTCACTCCGAGGGACACGCCTAAAGTGGGTTGACCTCGGGGAAATGTGTAGGCGGCTTCTTCCACGTCGGCACATCAATCGCATACGTTTCTTTACCGCACGCGTTAATGCGCTTCCACACGACAAACAGGCTCCTGCGAGACAAGACATATATTTGCGTGCCCTCCGAACTGTCGATAATCTGACGATTCATGAAGGCGTTTCGCGTCCAGGCCAAGGGCATTACCGCGTTTCCCATTGGTCTATCATGACCCAAACAAGCCTCCCGAACACGTGACAGTGATGCACACGGAAGAGAAACGCTCTGACGTAAATCTTGCATCGCTCTTGCTCTTTGACTGCTTCAACAACGAATTTGATGAGGCTGCGGTAATTTCAAACGACTCTGACTTAACGTTGCCCATCGAGATAGTTGTGAATGAATTCAAAAAAGAGGTCCTGGTCATTAACCCTCATCACAGGTCAAAAATCAGTAAGGAACTGGTTAACGTAGCCAGCTCATTTTACAGTCAGATCAACAGAAAGCTCTTGGCCGAAAGCCAGTTTCCCGCTGAGCTAAGGGATAGCAAGGGAATAATTCGCAAGCCTTCATCCTGGTAGCTTCAGATAGTCTATTCACCCCAAGGCTGATCTTGACGAGCAATGCGGATGTGCCGGAATCTATGAGCGATAACTCAGACCAGCGTGTTACTCGGAGTCGAGAAACTCCACCTCCACGAGTGGGCTGCTCTCTACCCACGCGTCCAACTCAGACAGGTCTCGCTCAATCTTCTCGAAGATCCCGGGGAGCACCTGGCGGCGTTCCGCTTCGTCAACGATGGGTCTCACATGGGCGGGCAGGTCCGCGTGAACACTGCCCTTCAGATGGAACGTGATGTTGGGATCGGCAAGCATGTTCGCGTACCACGAACGCGTGCCGGGAGTGCCGGATATGAAGATTCGACCGCCGACGTTGTGAAACCAGATTTCCACTCGGCGTGGCTGCCCTGAGTTGCGGCCGATAGTCGTGATGTCTATTGTGCGGTCTCGCTCAAGGGCCTGTCTGATGGCTGAGTCCAAGTTGGCGTCTCCTACCCTGGGTCGTCGCTGAAGGGCCATTCAGGGCATGGCGTCGATTCGCAGGCCTTACCTGCGTTTCACGCGCCCGATGCCCTAATTCGTTCCTACGAGATCAGTATAGTGAAAACGATGCTCGTTAATCAGGAAAAAGAGCTCCGTCACATCTTCCAGCGAATTTCGGACCAGGGGAAACAACACGGTGAAGTTAGTCTGAGATCCAGGAGGCAGCTCCCCACGTACTTCGCTGAGCTGAGGAATGGGCTTGGTCAGCTCATCGTTGATCAAGAGTGAGGCGTTGTTGCCTCCGGGCGTCACCGTTATATCAGAATCCCTCTTGTTGACCACCTTGATTACAATGCCGATGATTGCCTGGGCCGCATCGAGATTTAGCTCCCGAAGCTCTTCAAATTCGAGGTCCGGCAGCAGCTTCTCGGGCCTGCCGAATCGCATCTGCTTTACCGTATATTCGATTCCGTCGGATTCCAGCGTCTGGTTGTCCGAGATTATCGTATCCCATCGTCCTTTAATTTTTACCGTTGGCTGCGATACGACCGGCCCTGGAGTCGGTGTTGGCCCCGCCGGCTCTTGGCGAGCCGCCGGCCCTTCCGAGACCTGGGACTGCTCAGGTTCTTCGGGTGAGCCGCAGGCCACGAGAATTACCAGGATCCCCACAATAACTGTTTTCAACACCTTTACGATTCCTCCTCTACAGTCGCAAATAATTATACGTCAGAAATTCAGTTACAGAAGTAGTTTTAGGTGGACGCTGTCTGAAATTTACCGATGCTATCTGCCACGATTTGTTCTGGATCGGGGAGGTGAGCTCTGTTTCAAAAAGGGAGAGCGACCGAGGGTGCGCTGCGTCAGCTGAGCTGTACCGCCGGAGCCGTTCTCTGCCTCGAAGCATAAATCAGCATGCCAACGCTCAGGGCAGTCGTTACTGCGGCTATGGGGAAGACGATGAACACGCTGCCTTGCGTGACGACGCTGCCAATTGAGGTCCCGATCATGAGGCCGACAACAAGCGGCAGTGTGGACATGGCCATTACGCGTCCACGTATCTCGCTGGGCACGGACTCCGACAATACGCTAAAGGCCAGGGATATCCCCCCGGTGCTGATACTGATGACTAAGGCCCATATGACGGCGAATGAAATCAGATCGTTCACCAGTGCGGGTACTAGCCACAGGAGAGATGTTGCCACTAGGGTAATCGTAAGGACCCGCCAGTGGCCTACACGGTCCGCAACCAACCCTATGGCCGGGCCGATTATGAGCGTCGCCAGGCCGGCTACGCCGAAGACGATGCCTATCGTAGTCCCCGGGTCGTCCCCATCATAAAGGGACGTGATGGCGATGGGGGCGTATGTAAAGGCCAGCCCTTCACCGGCAAACAGTACAAAGAGGGCGGGAAATAGTATCCGGAGGCGCGGAGACCGAACGATATTCGTGAGGGAATTGGCCGTCATCAAGAATATGGAACGGCGCTCCGAGGCCACGTACTTGTCACGATAACCGAAGGCCATTCCAAGGATTACGCCTCCCATTAAGATGCAATCTATAGTCAGCAGCGTACCGAAGCCCCACGAATCTAATATCGGCCCGCCGATCAGCGGTCCTAATGACATGCCTACGGGTATCGCACCCTCGATCAGGGTGAAAGACAGTCCTCTGCGGGAGCGGGGGACACGCTCGGTCATGGTGGTGAGCATGAGGCCGGTGTTGCCCATCGTAAAGCTCATCACCGCCCGCCCTACGATGAATATCCAGAGGTTTCCGGCCAGGATCATGATTATGAGCGACAGGAAGTAGAAGAGGAACGACCTTATGATTATGGGCTGACGCGCGTACCGGTCGGCGAGCGCGCCCCAGAAAGGCACGAACGGGATGCCCACCGCACTGGATATCGCCACCACCATTCCCGTCACCCGGGCGACGTCCGAGACCGCGACGCCAAGCTCGGGCAGATGCAGGGGTATGAACACCGTCATGTGGGAGAGCGATACGCCCTCAACGAAGCTGGCTACGGTAAATAGACCGAGCAGCCATACCCATGATGTCGGAGGGTTGGGGAGCAGCCTTCTCATATCCGGGTCAGGGCCCAATCATCTCTCCTGTGTGAATGTGGGGAGTCGGTGCCGCCCAACCCTCTGCTCATGGGCACCCGGAAGTATATGCGTCGCCCGATAGACGGGTCAATCGCAAGGACTCGAAACGCGTATTCCTAGATATGGGCAGGGCAGAGTATCGCGTTAACAGTGGTGTCGTCAACGCCAGCGGTCGCCTGGTTCAATTTCCCTCGCAACGATCGTCCTGGGGTTCATCATTTCGCTGCGCAGGGTCCCGAATCACGAAATGGCATTGGGTGGGCAGTCTCCATGCCGGCGCTCATGGTGTTCTACACGGCCACAAGCCAATGGATAATCTGCCCGTCGATCGTGGAGTCGCAGGCGGAGGGGTCGGGCGCTGGGAAGACGTTCGGTCATAGTAGTGACCATAAGGCCGGCATTACCCCTTGAAAATCTTCGATTGGACTGAATCGATTGTCTGGTGATTCATTAATGAATTAGATTGACCTGTTTCTTTTGGAACACTTATAATACGAATGCACTGGATTCGGCTTAGGACGAGTGACCAGCGCTTTGAAGAGCAAGTCGCCTAACTTGATTGGGTCCTCCGCTCGGGACGATTACCCACGGGAAGCCTGTGGGGTCATAGGCGTATATTCCAAGGGCGAAGACGTTGCAAGGGTAGCGTTCTTCGGCCTTTTTGCGCTTCAACATCGAGGACAGGAAAGCGCGGGCATTGCCTCGGCCGATGGCGAGCGAATAAGGTCTCAGATCTCCATGGGACTGATCGGTCAGGCCTTTCAACCCGAAGACCTCTCCGACCTCCCCGGCCACATCGCGATAGGACATACCCGCTACTCCACCACCGGCTCAAGCAACATAACCAACGCTCAGCCCATCATTTCAGAAGGCACCTTCACGAAGCTGGCGCTGGGCCACAACGGCAACGTCATCAACGCGGTGGAGCTCAAACAGGAGCTCGCCGACTGGGGCTGCACTTTTACCGGCTCCAACGATTCCGAGATCATCGCCCATCTCATGAGCAACGCTCCGGCGACCTCGTGGGAGGAGCGAATCTCCTATTGTATGCGCAGGCTACAGGGCGCCTACTCGCTCGTCGTCATGACCAAGAACGAGCTCTTGGGCATAAGAGACCCCTTGGGTGTCAGGCCGCTGTGCGTGGGCAAGCTCAACGGCGGCTGGGTCATAGCCTCGGAGTCGTGTGCCCTTGACCACATCGGCGCTGAGTTCATTCGGGACGTTGAGCCCGGAGAGGCCATTATCATCGACGAAGAAGGCATGAGAACGGTCTACAAGCGCACGCCCAACGGCCGCACCGCCGCAAGCTGCATATTCGAGCACATCTACTTCGCCCGACCAGACTCCATATTGGACGGCAAGCTGGTATACAAGTCGCGCATGGCGATGGGGGCAGAGCTGGCAAAAGAGAGTCCCGTGGATGCGGAGATGGTCATCGGTGTGCCAGACTCGGCCACCGCCGCCGCAGTCGGATACTCCCGGGAATCGGGAATCCCCTATGGAGAGGGTCTGGTTAAGAACAGGTATGTCGGGCGCACCTTCATTCAGCCCGATCAGAGGCTGCGCGACCTTGGCGTACAGCGGAAACTGAACGCTCTGACGGAGCTCATCGAAGGCAGGCGTATAGTCGTGGTGGACGACAGCATCGTGCGCGGCACCACCACGCCCCATGTAGTAGGTCTGCTTAGAAAGGGCGGCGCAAAGGAGATACATCTCCGAATTTGCGCTCCGCCGATCATGTGGCCCTGTCACTTCGGCATCGATATGGCAACCCAGAGCGAGCTCATCGCTTCCAATAAGTCGGTGGAGCAGATCAAGGAGTTCGTCGGCGCCGACTCTCTTGAATACCTCAGCCATGAGGGACTGATCAAGGCCGTGGCCCTTCCAAAAGAGAACCACTGTATGGCCTGCTTTACCGGCAAGTATCCGATACCCGTTCAGCTACAGATGAACAAGCTAGCCCTCGAAGTTTGATGGAATAATATGTGGCATCTGCCCATATCGTTCCCCTGCGTTGAAGTCTGAATCGTCTCATATGCCTACTGCCGAATTCCGCGTTTATAGCATTGTATAGGGGCTGGCGTTGCGTATAGGTGTGCTGGCGTCACATGGCGGGACCAACCTGCAGGCGATAATCGACGCCTGTAAAGAGGGACGACTGGACGCGAAGGTCTGCGTCGTCATCAGCAACAACTCCAACTCGATGGCCCTGGAGCGGGCCAAACACGAAGGCATTCCACACCGTCACCTGAGCAGCAAGACTCACCCCCATGTCGCCGAGCTGGACCAAGCGATATTGCTCACGCTGGAAGGCCATGATGTGGACGTCGTGGTGATGGCGGGTTACATGAAGATGCTTGGTCCTGCCACCCTGAAACGCTTCCGAAATCGCGTAATGAACAGCCACCCCGCCCTTCTTCCCAAGTTTGGGGGAAGGGGAATGTACGGTTGTCGCGTCCACGAAGCGGTCCTTGCTGAGGGCGAACGAGTTACGGGCGCCACCATCCACCTGGCCGACGAGCAGTACGACCACGGCCCCACCGTGGCCCAGTGCGAGGTCTCCGTGCTCGATGGCGACACCCTGGATTCGCTTACGCAGCGTGTCCAGGAAAGCGAACGCGTACTGTGGGTCGATACGCTCCGGAAAATAGCGACGTCTGAAATCGACCTGGACGAGGTGGCAACCGAGGCCATAGGCTCGAGACTGCCGACATGACCGAGCAGACGTACGGCAGCGCCGGCGTAAATCTGGACGCGGCCCAGGACGTCAAGCGTCTCATCGGCGCCATCGTCTCGCCGACTCACGGGCCGCAGGTCTTGGGCGGCATCGGTGGTTTCGGGGCCATGTACCGGCTTGCGGGGTACGAAGACCCGGTCCTGGTATCCAGCACGGACGGCGTCGGAACCAAGCTAAAGATCGCCATCTGGATGGATAGGTACGACACCATCGGCGAGGACCTTGTCAACGCTTGCGTGAACGACATCGTCGTTTCCGGCGCGAAGCCCCTGTTTTTCCTCGACTACCTGGCGGTCGGTATCCTGGACGCCGGGGTCGTTGAATCGCTAATCTCCGGCATGGCCCGGGCGTGCAAGCAGGCTGACTGCGCCCTGATAGGCGGAGAGACCGCGCAGATGCCCGGCCTATACGCCGACAAGGATTTCGATATGGCGGGCTTTGTCGTCGGCGCCGTGGAGAGTAAGGACATCCTCGATGGGTCGAAGATAGCCAAAGGCGATCTGCTGATAGGGGTGCCGTCCAACGGACTTCACACCAACGGCTACTCGCTCGTCCGCCACGTTCTCGGACTAGACAGAGACCAGACCCCGCTTGAGGAGTACGTGCCGGAGCTTGGCCAGACCCTGGGAGAGGCCCTTCTGACGCCGCATATGCCGTATTACCTTAGTGTTCGCGACGCGTTGCCGATGCTCAAGGGCATGGCCCACATCACCGGTGGCGGGCTGGTGGAGAACGTGCCCAGGGTGCTGCCGGCCGGCACGGGAGCCAAGTTCGATACCTCCACGTGGGAGGTCCCGCCCATTTTTACGGTCCTTCAGGAGCGGAGCAACATTTCGAGGGAAGAGATGTACCGGGTCTTCAATATGGGACTGGGGATGGTGCTTGTCTGCGACGGGGCAAATAGGGACCGGGTGCTGGCGAGCGTGCCCGAATCTAGGGTCGTCGGCGAAGTCACGGAAACGGCCGACGACCAGCGGGTTGCTCTATAATGTGATAGAGA
Organism: Chloroflexota bacterium; assembly: GCA_022565015.1. Lineage (GTDB taxonomy): Bacteria > Chloroflexota > Dehalococcoidia > Lucifugimonadales > JADFKI01 > JADFKI01. The sequence continues at coordinate 12,323 of JADFKI010000008.1, read as the reverse complement.
AGCTCTTTGATAAATCGGAAGCAAAATGAACCGAGCGGACCTTCAAGAGATATCTAATTTGAGAGTGGAGGAAGCAAGGGTTCTTCTTCAAAACGGCTATTATTCAGGCGCGTACTACCTCGTAGGATATGCGGTTGAATGTGCGCTTAAAGCCTGCATCGCAAAGCAGATAAGACGCTATGATTTCCCTGACAGGAAGTTGGTCAACGACAGCTACACACACGACCTGGATAAGTTACTCGGCCTTTCTGGCTTGAAGGAAGAGCTGATATCAGAGTCCTCTGGAAGTCCAGCCTTGGTGGAGAACTGGGCAATTGTCAAGGACTGGTCAGAGCAGAGCCGTTACAGTATTGAAATCCCCGAGAATGAGGCGAGAGATCTGTTCTCAGCGGTTACAGCGAGAAGAAATGGAGTCCTATCATGACTGAAGAAATCGTGGTGAAGGAATCACTCACCAATGAGATGATGGAGGCAGGCGCCGAGCTGATTCGTCGCCTTGATGCAGCGGGTTTCGAGTTGAACGCAGGATTTTGGTTGTATATGGAAGAACCGAATTCATGGCGATTGATATTAGCCTCGCCTTATGTGACGAAGGAGGGCCCCAAAAAAGCCTATCACAAGATTCAATCGGTAATGTCGAAGAAACCCGAAGATAGGAAAGTCCTATCTCTAGCTCATATCAGCGCGGTCGAACCCAACAAGCCCATAGTTGCCCTGCTGCGCAAAGCCGTCAAGACTGGCAATGGAATTTCCGGTGTGAGGTTTTCCCGGAATGCTGTTAATGGTCAATACATAGAAGACTCTTATATCTACAGGATGACATGAAAGCCCTCGTAAGCGTTTACGACAAGACGGGCGTGCAGGAGTTCGCCAGGACCCTCCATGAGTGCGGGCTCGAGGTCGTCAGCACGGGCGGGACCTATAGGGCCATCCAGGAGGCCGGAGTGCCGGCGACCGAGCTGTCCGACGTGACTGGCTTCCCGGAGATGCTCGATGGGCGCGTGAAGACCCTTCACCCCGTCGTCCACGCAGGCATATTGGCCCGGCGCGACCTGCCCGAGCACGCCCAGGAGCTCGCCGGCAGGGGCATCGACACGATAGATGTCGTCGTCGGCAATCTGTACCCCTTCGTCGAGACAATCTCTCGCGCCGATGCGACGCTGGACGACGCCCTCGAAAACATCGACATAGGCGGGCCTACGATGATACGCGCCGCCGCAAAGAACTTCCCCGGCGTCATCGTGGTCGTCGACCCGTCTGACTATGGCTGGATTGCCGAGAAGCTCGTCCGTGGCACGGACGTACGCGGCGCGTTGACCTTCGATGAGCGCAAGGCCCTCGCGCTGAAGGCGTTCCAGCACGTGGCGCTCTACGACACCGCGATATCGCAGTACCTGAGCCAGGGCGACTCGCTGGCGTCGAGCGAGGTCACGTTCGGCTACAGCAAGCTTAGCGACCTTCGATACGGCGAGAACCCACATCAGAAGGCCGCGTTGTACGAAGACCCGCTATCGACGGGAGGCATCGTGCGGGCCGAGCGTCTGCACGGAATCGACCTCTCGTTCACGAATATCCTCGACGCCGACGCCGCGTGGCGGGCGGTCTCCGATTTCAAGGAGCCTGCGGTGACCGTCGTGAAGCATACGAATCCATGTGGCATGGCCGTTCATCCAGACCAGCCGACGGCCTACCGGCGGGCATTCGAGGGCGACTCCGTATCGGCGTACGGCGGCATCGTTGGGTTCAACCGGCCCGTGACCGCAGCCACCGCCGAGGCCATGCGTGGGGTCCTGTTCGACATCATAGTCGCGCCCGACTACGAACCGGAGGCCCTGGAGGTCTTGAAGAAGAGAAAGCGGACCAGGATTCTCAAGATATCGCCCGCGACCGGACTGGTCGAGGGCATCGACGTGCGAAAGGTCACTGGAGGCGCGCTGATACAGACGGTCGACTCGATCGAAGAGGACCCCTCGGCCTGGAAATCCGTTACTCAGCGTGAGCCCACCGGGGCGGAGCTCACGGACCTGGAGTTCGCGTGGAGGATCGCCAAGCACATAAAGTCGAATACTATAGTGCTCGCCAAGGACAACACGCTCGTGGGCATGGGCGCGGGCCAGCCAAACCGAGTGACCAGCGTCCACCTGGCGCTGCGAATCGCCGAAGAGAAGGCGAAGGGCAGCGTGCTTGCGTCCGACGCCTTTTTCCCGTTTGCCGACAACATCGTGCTCGCCGGGAGCGGCGGGGTCACGGCCATCGCGCAACCGGGAGGCTCGATCCGAGACGAGGAAGTCATAGCCGCGGCCGACGAGCTGGGAATGGCGATGGTCTTTACCGGGACTCGCCACTTCAAGCATTAGATAAGCCCACGTGGCCATCCAACCTGGAAGCAGAGGGTATCAGACTCAGATCTGCAACAAGTGATAAAGAAGCTAGACGTCGTAATCCCCGTTCTTAACGAGGAAGTGGACCTCGAGCCGAGCACGCGCACGCTCCACGAGTACATGAACGCTCACCTCGACCAGTACGAGTGGGCCATAGTCATCGCCGATAACGGCTCGACCGATGCGACCCTGGACATCGCCGGGCGACTGTCGCAGGAATTCCCAAACGTATCGTTTATTCGGCTGGAACAGCGCGGGCGCGGACGTGCACTGAAGCGGGCGTGGACCGAGAGCAAGGCCGACATCGTCGCCTTCATGGACGTGGACCTCTCCACGGACCTCGAGGCTTTGCCTGGCCTGATTCGCGCGGTCGACATTGAGGGCTACGAGATAGCGATAGGCTCTCGCCTTGCCAGGGGCGCCGTCGTGACGCAGCGTCCCTTGAAGCGGGAGCTATTTTCCAGGATCTACAGTCTATTAGTCAGGGCGTCATTTCTGTGCGGCTTTCGCGATGCTCAGTGCGGCTTCAAGGCGGTGACACGCCGCGTATCGGATGAAGTCGTTCCCCTGGTGGAGAACACCGGATGGTTTTTCGATACCGAGCTCCTGATCATTGCCGAGAAAAATGGTTATTCTATAAGGGAGCTTCCCGTGAGGTGGTCGGACGATCTCGGCAGCAGAGTGAACGTGGTCGGTACGGTCGTGGAAGATATCAAAGGTCTGCTGAGGATGCGATTTGGCGGCCTCAGACGGGCGTCCAGGAAACTGGCCGCGTTACGAGAGCCTTCGTAGCGGTTCTTTCGGATATTGAGGCAGATACACTTGCATGCCCAGCGGTCCTCACGTTAATATAGCGTGTCCAAAAGCAGTAAACATCGACGGGATATCTGAATCATGAGCAATGTGGTGCTGGCTGTAGACATGCTGGTCGGCTTTCTGGAGTCCGGCCACAACCTTTACTGCGGCGACGATTCCCGTAAAATCATTCCCAACGTTCAGCGGCTTATCGAGCGCGAGCAGGCGGAGGGCTCGTCCGTGATATTTATCTGCGACAACCACGAGCCGGACGATCTGGAGTTCCAGATGTTTCCGGAGCACTGCATCAAGGGGACCAGCGAGGCCGAGGTCATAGCCGAGCTTGCAAAATATGAAGGCGAGATAATTCATAAGAAAAGATATAGCGCGTTTTTCGAGACGGACCTCGAGCAGCGGCTCGAGGCGCTCAATCCCGACAAGATTATTATCTGCGGCGTCTGTACCGATATCTGCGTCATGCATACTGCGGCCGACGCGAGAAACCGCGACTATATCGTCGAAGTGCCCGTCGACTGCGTGGCCACATTTGACCCCCAAGCGCATCAATACGCCCTTGACCACATGAAGAAGATCCTGGGGGTGCGGTTGGTGGACTCTGTCCCGTCCTCCGCGTAATTTCACCCTCGTCGTATTCATTTCTTAATATCTTGAACGGTCCTGGTGGGAGTAAATGGTAAATCCTGAGTTTGATATCCGTCCTTCGGTCCTCGTTGGCGACACGGCCGACATCTATCTGCAGAGGACGCTGACCATCCTTCGGAACGAAGGCATCAACCCCGTCGTTACGATGGAGTTCTTCCCGGAACGCAGAGGGATGTTCTGCGGTGTGAAAGAGGTGCGTGCACTCCTATCCAAGGTGCTTCCGGAGACGGGTAGCGAGGTGTGGGCCCTGGAAGAGGGAGAGACGATGGAGGCGAGGGAGGTGGCGATTCGCATAAAGGCTCCATACAGCTCCTTCGGCCTGTACGAGACGACGATATGCGGCATCCTGGCGTCTTGCAGCGCCTGGTCTACGTCGGCGCGGGAGTGCGTGGAGGCCGCGCAGGGCGTGCCGATTGTGGCCCTTGCGGCGCGACACGTTCATCCCAACGTCGTCGCCGTAATCGACTATTCGTCGGTTGTCGGAGGGTGTGTATCCGTTTCCACTACCCTTGGCGCCAGGCTTGCGGGAATAACCCCCGCCGGGAACATGCCCCACGCGTTGCCTCTGCTCATCGGTGATACCGTGAAGGCCGTCGAGGCCTTCGATCAGCACATGCCCCAGGAGGTGCCGCGGGTCGCCCTCGTGGACACGTTCAAGGACGAAGCGGAGGAATCGCTGAACGTCGCCCGTGCGCTCAAAGATAAGCTTCGGGGAGTCCGCCTGGACACCCCATCTGAACGTGGCGGCGTATCGCCCGACCTCGTGAAGGAAGTCAGGATACGGCTGGACCTGGAAGGTTTTCGCCACGTGGAGATATTCGTAAGCGGTGGCTTTACCCCTGAAAAGATCAGGGAGTTCGTGGAAGTGGGAGCTCCCGTGAACGGGTTCGGAGTCGGCGCCGCCATATCCAGCGCGCCGCCCAACAACTTCACCGCGGACATTCACGAGGTGGACGGCAAGCCCATCGCCAAGAGGGGCCGCACCCCGGGCGTCACGGCCAACCCGCGTCTCGACCGCGTGATGTAGGCAGCGTCCCCCGAGCAGGGCGGCCTTTCTCCGGCGCCCCGCGATGCATTCGGGCGCGGCCACTAGTTCCTGTCGAACCGCAGCACCAGGCACTTCGAGGCGTCGTCCGGGACGCGCGCCCAGTCCGCGATCCTGTGACCCACCACCCAGACGATGCCGCTGCCGGAAGCCACAATGGGCACCCCTTCCCTGCGTTCGCGGGGTATCTTTGCGTCAACCATGAAGTCTTGCAGCTTCTTGTGCCCCTTCATTCCCAGTGGCTGGAAGCGGTCGCCGTCTTTGCGGCCCCGCATGACGAGTCCGTCTTCCGCCACGTTGCTGTTGAGGACGGCACTGAAATCGTCCGAGGCAGCTTGAAGCTTTGCCGCACTAATCTCAGTCTGTCGCTGAATCACATCTGCCGTTATGAGCCAACCGCCGAACCGGGTCTCGCCGGGTATTCTTATGGCCTGTTCACCCACGATTCTGGGAGTTAAACAGTCGTCCCGCCGCGCCGCCGCGATTGTCGCGACATCGTAGCCGACTGTGAATGTGATTCCGCCCGGCAGGTCCAACGTCTTGCCGGGGGGCCCGGCGATGAGGCGAAGCATATCCTCGCCGTGCACCTGCTGCAGGTCTTCGAGATCGCCCTTTACGCTGCCCACCGCGCGTCGGACCAGATGCCTCTGAATGGCGGGGTCCAGCCCTCTCAGCTCATCCAACCCCAGGCTCACGCGGCCCTCTTCGACCGTCGCGATGGCCTGCCATCGGGCGTCCACCTCCCTCTTGATGAAGGAGAGATCGTGCCGCGTTGAGCCCGCCAGACGAACCAGGGCGTCGCGCACGGCCGGATTGAACTGCTCGAGCAATGGGATAAGCTGGTGCCGCACGCGGTTTCTCGTGAACTCAAGCGAGAGGTTGGACTCGTCCTCACGCGGTTCGAGACCGATGCTCCGGCAGTATTCCACGGTCTCGTGCCGAGCAATCGACAGCATCGGCCTGAATATCCGGATGTCTCCCTCTTCATAGCGCCGGGTGGCTATCGTCTCCATCCCCTGAAGACCGGTCAGGCCGCTGCCTCTGATGATGTGCATCAGGACCGTCTCGGCCTGATCGTCCGCTGTATGGCCTACGGCAACCGCGTCGGCGTTTTCGTGGCGCGCGACTCTGGCCAGAAAATCGTAGCGCACGGTCCGCGCGGCCTGCTCCAGCGAGACGCGGTGCGACGCCTGGTATGACGCGACATCGGCCGTCTCCAACGTATATGGGAGTTCCAGAGACTCGAATATGCCTTTGACATATCTTGCGTCCGCCTTGGATGCCTCACCGCGCAGGCAATGGTCCAGATGCGCGCCGTGAAGTTTCAGCCGCAGCTCGACCCGCAGGCTGTGGAGGGAATAGAGCAGCGCAAGCGAATCGGGGCCTCCCGATACGGCGACCACGAGGGACTTGCCCGTCATGCCGGCGCTCGTCAGGGAGTCCCGTATCGTGCGGTTGAAATTGATCACGGCTTGGTTCTTCGCCACTGGCGGCGTCCTAGCTAAGCGTCGATGCCTTGTAGATGAAGGGTTTCATTGAGAGAGACCAGAACGCTGCGTTCACTGGCGAGTTCGAGCCTCGTGATAGAGCCAAGGTCCTGTCGGAATCGTCGCGAGGTATGGATCGGGACCTGCAGCACCTTGCAGATTATGGTCTGAACTACGAAGTTGTGAGTGACGGCGACTACGACCTGGCCCTCGTGCCGCTCCTGCATCAGGCTCACGCTGCGCCATGCGCGCTCCTGGACCTGGGCCAGAGACTCTCCGGAGGGCATCTGTGCGGTACCGGAGTCAGCCGTCCACAGGTCTGCGAAGGCGGGGAACCTCTCCCGCATCTGGGCGCCGGTCAGGCCCTCGAGCTCTCCGGCGTCTGCTTCCTTGAGGTCCTCCAATGTTTCCGGGGTGAGCGTCAGCGCTCCGGCGATTACTTGTGCCGTCTCCGTGGCCCGTGGTACGGGGCTGGTATACAGCGTAAAGGGAAGCTCGTGTTTGAGGGCGTCGGCAAGGGCGTGGGCCTGCCTGCGCCCGGTCTGGTTGAGCGGGTCGAGGTTGACGCCTTGAATTCGCCCCGACCTGTTCAGGTTAGTCTCTCCGTGCCTCGCTAGAATCAGTCTCATCTATGGCTTCGCTCTCGACGACTTCGGCCTTGACGAGCCTGACGGACTCGATCTTCATCCGGCTCATCTCCAGGACCTCGAACTTCAGATTACCATATTCGAACTGCTCGCCCTCCGCTGGTATATGGCCGAGCACGTCCAAAACGAAGCCGGCGACGGTCTCATATTCACCATCGGGCAGGGTGATTCCGAGCTCCTCGTTGACTTCTTCGATGCTCATGCCGCCATCGACCTGGAACGTGTTTTCGTCGATGGCCTCGTACTCCTCTTCGGGTGCCTCTCCCTCCTCACCAACCGGGCCAACGACCTCCTCGACCAGCCTCTTCAACGTCACAAGGCCCGACAGACCGCCATATTCGTCTACTAGGATGGCCATCTGATTGCCGGAGTGACGCATCTCATCGAAGAGCTCGGAGATTAGCTTTGTCTCAGGCATGAACAGGGCATCCCGAATGACATCGGTCACCGAGTCGTCTTGGCCGATGCCCCTGGTGGACATTGCCTTCAGGATGTCTTTGGACGAAATGATGCCGATGACGTTGTCCTCGTCGTCCCTATAGACGGGGAAGCGGGTGTGAGAGTGAAGTGAGTACAGGGAAAGAAACTCGCGCAACGTCGCGCCTCGCCCGAGGGAGACGATCTCCGTCCGGGGCGTCATTACCTCACGGACCTGCCGGTCGCCAAATCTAAAGACGTTCTCCAGCATCTCCGCCTCGGCCGGCTCGAAGGTGCCTTCCGCCTCGCCGATGTCGATAAGCGTTCGCAGCTCCCCCTCCGTTATGGACTCTCGGGTGTTTGCGCCGCCCAATAAGGTGTTCAATCGGTGGGTAGTCCAGTCCAATATGACGACGATGGGAAGCATAAGATACTCGACGCCTTTCAGCGGCCGGGCGTAGAGAAAGGCGATCCGCTCCGGATGGTGCACGGCTATGGTCTTGGGAACGATCTCGCCGACTATCAGAAGGATTCCCGTGCCGACGGCGGTGGCAACCAGCACGCCGGTGCCCTCTTGACCCTCTTCAAACAGGCCGACGAAGAATAACGTCATGATCGAGGCGAACGCCACATTCACCAGGTTGTTGCCAAGGAGAATCGTCGAGAGCAGGCGTTCCGGCTTGTCGATCATCTCCTCGACGCGCTTGGCCCCCGGGACGCCCATGTTGACCATGTGGCTCAGCCTGGTCCTTTGCACCGATAGAAACGCGGCCTCCGAGCTCGAGAAAAATGCGGAGAAAACTAGGAGGGCGATGCTGACGATTATGATTAACGACCCGCCTTCGGGCATGAAAGTACCTCCTGGGCGACGCCTATATGGCCTTGACGGCTCTGTGCCTTCGCGCGGCTGATGCTCGTTGGATGAGAGAGCTCTCTCGGCTGAGGTCGCGGATATCTGTTTCCCTCAGCTGATCTGAATAGCGCATTGTGGTGAATCTGTTTTCTTTCATGGGAGACATGAGAGGTCCGGCGACGTCGAATCCCGGGGTTTATGTCCCATCTGCGGCGTGGGATTCCTTCCAGAGGCAATCCACCGTGCTTCTGGTGATGGTGGAATTAAACCCTCTTCGCTGAAGGTATGCCCACATCCTGCGCTTGAAGGTGGTGAAAGTGTGGTCGGTCAGAAGCCTGGCGTGCTTGGAACCCGCGCGATATGCGCTGTTGTAGTCGTCTAGATCGCGCACGGCCTCTTCGGCTTGGGTCCTGGAGATGCCCTTTGTCGCCAGCTCTCTCCGAATGGCAGAGGCGCTACGAGGCTTAAGTCGGAAGCGGCTGTCGGCCCAGCTCTGGGCGAACCGGGAGTCGTCGAGGAGTGCTCTATCGACCAGTGATTGGACAACGGTGTCGATGATTTGCGGGGGGTAATGACGGCGCAAGCGCGCCCGGACCTCTGCTTCGGTTCGTGGCCTGTACGAGATGAAACGAATGGCAGCGGCGGTGGCGCGCTTGGTACTATCGCTATCGTTGTCGTTCATGGCAGGTCTTGGCGACCCTTTGACTGCTCCTCAATTTTAGTCTGAAAGTGCGGCCATTCCAGGGGCGCCTCACCTGTATGCTACGAGGATTTCTCCGTGGCTGCAACAGTCAGCTCCACGGTGTCGTCGAGCGGGTCAGGCAGGTCGTCGTTTTGCTCGTCGATGAGCGGGGGCGGAGCCAGTTTGGCCCTAACCAGCGTCTCAATCTGGGCGGCGAGCTCTGGATTTTCCCGGAGAAACGCTTTGGCGTTCTCTCGGCCCTGGCCCAGGCGAATGTCTCCAAAGGAGTAAAACGCGCCGCTCTTCTTGACTACCCCCTCGTCGGTGCCGATGTCCAACAGCTCGCCGTTCTTGCTGATGCCTTCGTTGAACATTATGTCGAACTCGGCCATGCGGAAGGGCGGTGCGACCTTATTTTTGACGATGCGGGCGCGAACGCGGTTCCCCAGGACTTCGGTCCCCTGCTTTATGGACTCCAACCTGCGCAGGTCGATGCGCACGGAGCTATAGAACTTGAGGGCCCGGCCGCCGGGTGTGACTTCGGGATTCCCGAAGAAGACGCCGATTTTTTCCCGCAGCTGATTGATGAAGATGACGGAGGTGCGCGATCGGCTGATGGCCGATGTCAGCTTGCGTAGTGCCTGGGACATTAACCGGGCTTGAAGTCCGACGTGGGTGTCGCCCATGTCTCCTTCCAGCTCGGCTTTCGGCACAAGAGCGGCAACGCTGTCAACGACGACAACGTCCACGGCCCCGCTCCTGACGAGATACTCGCAAATTTCCAGGCCCTGCTCGGCGGTATCGGGCTGGGAGATCAGAAGCGCATCGATGTCGATGCCGCAGCGGGCCGCGTAGCTTGGATCCAGGGCGTGCTCGGCGTCTATATAGGCGGCCGTGCCGCCGGTGCGTTGCGCTTCGGCCATGATGTGGTAGGCCAAAGTGGACTTGCCCGAGGCCTCGGCGCCGAATACCTCGATCACTCTCCCTCTCGGAATGCCGCCGACTCCCAGGGCTATGTCGAGTGCGATGGAACCCGTGTGAATAACGTCGATTTGGACGCCCTGAATCTTGTCTCCCAGGCGCATGATGGTGCCCGCGCCGAAGTGCTTGTCAATCTGGCCTATGGCGACTTCCAGTGCCTTGGCCTTGTCGTTGCTCATGTCACTCCTCAATTCCTATTTCTATCATCAATGTCGGCGTCGTTCAATGGCAGATTCGCGTTCGTAACGGCGTTGTCAGATTAACGCTGCTGCAGTTTCTCCAACGGGCTTGCGATTTAGAGCCTATCCGATGAATGCGGTGCGTAGGGTAAAACGATATATCGAATGTCCTGCATTCTAACACCGATAAATGGAAAAGTAAACACATTTGTTCTGAATATTTTAGAATGGGCGAAAGTCTGAGGCTGTTATGTCTTTGTGAAGTCTAGAAGCCTACGGCGGCTTTATTCGTCGTGGAAATTAAGCTGCTGGAGCCTACAGGTCCAGCTCGCCGTCGGGGTTGTGGCCGTCGATGGTCTTCAGGTAATCGGGTAGAATGCGCTCCCGATAGACGGTCTCCAGGTCGTCCAGCAGGGACTCAGGGTCGGAGTGGTGGCATATGTAGGCCTCGGTCTTCTTACGGATTATGTCGATGATCTCGTCGAGCCTGTCCGCGATGCCTCCCGTGCCCAGTAGCGCGCCGATGACCTTGCCCTCATCGTAGGCGATTGCGAACTCGCCGAGGCTGCCCGAGCGACCGCCGGCGAATATGACCACGTCGCAGCTTCTGATGTTCTCGATCTCGCGTCCCATCAGGCCACTGCCCGTGTAGATGATCGTGTCGTACCCTCTCGTGGGCGAATGGTACTTGTTTACGTGCTCCTCGAGCGTGAGAGCGGGCGATATTCCCACCACCATGCCCCCCACCGATTTGGCGCCCAGAACGGCGTCGTGGGGAAGGCCGGGGGCCGCACCGGTTATGAGGACGTAGCCGCGTCGTGCGATCTCCCTGCCCAGCTCCTTGACCTTGTCCCGTACCTCCTGCTTGAGGTCTCCTCCGGCTGAGCCCATGACTCCAACCGTCAGCGCCGGAAGAGGATACCTTGATAGTCCCTTTGAACCCATTTGCCCTTGAAACCTTTCTGATGCTTTCGAGAGGAGCAGCTATAAGGCCTCGACACGCGGGCCCTATATATTTTCAGATGCTCAGAATCAATATCCGACTGTTATGATATGGACGCTTGGGCCTTGAATTTACCCACGCATTAAGTAAAACGTTATGGCGTCAATAAGAGATAGCGGAGAAGTAACGGCCAGGGGCAGGTGGATCGGACTGATTGCCGCGTCCGCGGGCATGTTTCTGGGCACGCTGGATATTACCGTTAACGTCGCCCTTCCCAACATCACCAGCAGCTTCGGAACAGACGCCCAGACCGTACAGTGGGTAATCATATTCTACGTCGGCAGCACGACTTCGCTTCAGCTGGGCCTGGGCGGCGCGGCCGACCTTTACGGTCTCAAGCGCTTCTATCTCATCGGTCTGGCGACATACACGGTAGCGGTCTTACTGATAGGTCTCGCTCCATATATGTCGTGGATGATAGGCCTGCGAGTGCTTCAGGCGGTGGGAAACGGCTTGATACTGGCCTCGGCGCCGGCCCTGGTGACGAGCCTGTTTCCGTCCGAGCAACGTGGCCGTGCCCTGGGTCTCATGGCGGGGCTGGGCACGCTGGGCATGATCGTGGGCTCGCTTGGCGGCGGCGCCCTCGTCGACGCCTTTGGCTGGCGTTCGATTTTCCTCTTTCGTGTGCCGTTGGGCGTGGGGTCCCTGGCCCTGGCGTATATCGCGCTCAGAGACCGTCGCTACGCCGGCCCATCGACAACCTTCGATACTCGAGGCGCGGTTACACTGTTCCTGGGCCTTGCGTCTTTCATTCTCCTGCTGACGTTGGGCGGGCGGACCGGCTGGACGACGCCATACGTCTGGGGTCTGGCACTGGTCTCCGTGCTGTCCTTCGCGGCGTTCGCACACGTGGAAACGCGGGCAAGGCGTCCGGTGCTCGAGCTGTCGCTGCTGAAGCACCGGGTGCTGTCCCCCGTCATGATCGCCGCTTTCCTGATGTCTTTCGCGACGTTCGTCAACTGGTTCATCCTCCCTTTCTTTGCGTCCGATATCCTGATGGTGAACGCCAAGACGCTGGGGGTTTTGCTAATGCTAACGCCGGCGCTGGCGTCGCTGTCGGCCCCTATAGGAGGACTGCTGTCAGATAGGATACCGCCCGCTTATCTGACGACGCTGGCGCTGGTCGTCATTTCGGGATCCCTGTTCTGGTTCAGCTCTCTCGACTCGGGCTCAACGGTGACCGATGTCGC
>JADFKI010000163.1 GCA_022565015.1 Chloroflexota bacterium | reverse complement strand
CAAACTAAAGGTGGGCCCCGCGGGAGATAAGTACGAGCGAGAGGCCGACAGTGTCGCAAAGCAAGTCGTAAGATACATCGGTCACGGTCCTCTGGTCGAAACGGACGCAACCTCGGAAGTCGGTCAGAGAGAGTCCTCAATTGAGCTCGAAGACGGGGATGTCCAACTTGAGCTTTTGGATATTCAGATGCAAGAGCTGACTTCGGACGAAGAAGAGGACCTGCTTCAGGCAAAACGGTTGGATATTCGGAGGGAAGGGCTAACTGCGGACGAAGAAGATGAATTGATCCAGAGCAAGCCCCTGGACGTTCAACCACAAGTTGGTCTGGAAGGCGGTTCCGTCGAGCCCGAGATCGAAAGTCACATCAATGCCGCCAGAGGCCGGGGACAGAGCATTCCCGACACCTTACGCGAGTCGATGGAATCATCTTTTGGCACCGACTTCGGTGGCGTCAGGCTGCACAGCGACGCCAATTCGGACTCGCTAAACGAGAATCTCAACTCGCGCGCCTTCACCATAGGTCAGGATATATTCGTTCGAAGGCAGGACTACAATCTAACAAGCGCCGAAGGCAAAGAACTCCTCGCCCACGAGCTGACCCATGTCGTGCAGCAAAACGGCCCTGAGGTGCGTCGTGACGACGACCAGACCGCCCAGCCCGAGAAGAAGAAGTTCGGCGTAACAGCTGCGGCAGAATGGGGCGTAGAAAAGCTTGAGAAAGGTGTTGGCTGGGTATCCGAACACATTATTGAGGAACCCGCCAGCGAAGTTAAGACATGGCTGCAAGAGAAGCTTAACGCCGCGTGGGTGTTCCTGAGGAAGAAGTTTCCCTGGATAGCCACATTCTTCGAGGGTGTCTTTGGCGTAGCGGTTAACGTCACCGAGTTGGGATGGTCCGGACTCAAACTGATCGCACGAATCGCATGGTTTGTTCTCAAGGCCTTCGGGAAATCCGTATTCGGCAATATTGGAAAGACGATAGACGTTTGCATAAAGTTCCTCTCCGGCAAGTCATGGGAGAAAATGGACCTTTTCAATGAAACGCGCGCCTGGTATGCGGATTACGATGAGAATCAAAACAACCCCTTCCTAAAGCTCGAGGGTCTGGGCATATGGACAGGCAACGCCAGGGACGTTTTTGGATGGATTGCCTTGATAAGTGGGATGTTGGCCCTTATACCGCCACTTACCCCCGTCCTGGGAACGATATCCGGAGTGACCGGAGTTATTACCTTGATACTCAGCGTCGCCGCCCCTCTACTTTCCACGGTTGCATTGTTGGGTGATGCTGCTAACTACGTCCTAAACCTATCCTTGGGCAAGCCCGTAGAGGACGCGATAAAGAGGATGAAGAGGATGATTGTATTGGCTGTTGGGGACGTTAGCAGCCTGGTCGGCGCCCTCATTGGTATGAGTACGGAGGGGATAGGAAGTGAGACCGTCAAACAGTCTACCGGCGCAATCATTGGCGGCTTCACGGAAGGGACGGGCGAATTAGCGAAGGAACCTATTGAAGATTACGCTACAAAGGGAAAGCCACTGAGCGAAATCTGGGAGAAAATCAGAGAAAAGGGAGAGGGTGCCTGGCAGGAGCTGTTTAAGAATTTCAATCGGCTCATCAATCTCGTAGGCAGCGTAGGCAAGATACTTATGTCAGGCTTTAGACTCGCCGGAGGGCTCTTCTTAGGAATTGGAACTGCTGTCGGAGGAGTCATTGACCTCGTTACCGCCGCCAAAAGGAAGAAGCGGACCGGGACGTGGGATATGAAGTGGGACAAGGCAAATGCAGTTATTGGTTTGATCGATAGCTGGGATAAGTGGGAAAAGGAGAAATTCTTTCCCGGTTTTTGGAAGCTGGGAGATTTTGTGGGAGACGTGATGGAGTGGCTCGCCAACGAGAAGGGAAACCTGTTCAAAAAATCCGATCAAGCCACCAAGACATTGAAAGAGGTCGGCGCAGCGAGACAATCGGGCTTCTTGAGAGAAAGCACCGAGAAGCAAGAAGAGTAACGGCCTGCCTCACCAGGAACCATTGTCTGCGATGAAATACGAAGGCGTATCAGAATGTTCGAATGAGTGAGAAGGAAAGAACTATATCGAGCCTAGTGATCCGGCTGGCCATGACGGGCCTGGTAGCAGGAGTGGCGGTAGGAGCCCTCGCCGCTTTTCAGGAACGGGAGGCCGACGCCATAGTGGCGACGGTCGAATCCCTCTATTGGATTCTTGCCCTATTTCTCTCCGTTCAACTGGTGAGCTCATTCATCAGGAAATTGCAGATATGGCGCGATCTCCTGAAGGCCGACACAAGCGAGACCGTAGGCCTGCTGATCGGCTCCACCATCTTCGGCACGGTCCTGGCCGGCGCGATCTTTATGATACCCGTAGTCAGCCTGGCAACCATGCTGCGGCGACTCGGTTCGTGGGAGATGCTGTCGCAGCTCTACTCGGCGCTGGCATGGCGAGAGTTCGGCATAGTAATGTTGTTTGTCACCGCTACCTCATGCATACTGGCGACCTACCTCTACCAGAAGAGAACGGTCTAGGTAACTGCCGGTCCAGCGCTAAACCTTACATCGCCCTCCAACACATTTCGAATCACGAAACTCAGTGACTTCCACACCGCAACACAGGCACGCAAGCTATGCAGGCTGGTAGGCGCAGTACGGCTCCTCGCCCAGGGGGTCGCCCGAGTCCGCATAGGCGCGAGCGCGACAGCCGCCGCAGATCATGTTGAAGGGGCAGCGTCCGCACTTGCCTCCGAGCTGGGACGGGTCCCGAAGTTTTCTGAATAGGTCGGAGTCCCGGTACATCTTGACGACGGACCGTCTGTTGACGTTTCCAACGGACAGGGGGAGAAAACCGCTGGGATACACCTCGCCCAGGTGCGATATGAACAGGATGCCCTTGCCGTCGTTGCTGGGCACACCCGGATAAAGGGCTGAAATGTCCTCTGCTCCCAGACCGTTCAGAGACCTGCCCTCTAGCCGCCGCAGTACCTGATACCTGCGATAGTGCTGCCCCAGGGTCGTCTTCACCTGGTAGGGCGCATCTTTCGATAGGTCGTATAGCCGGCTGAATACACCCTCGTGCTCGTCCGCCGTGATGACGTCTTCCGCCGAAGCCCTTCCGGTGGGCACGAGAAAGAATACGTCCCACACGGCGACCGACGTTGACTTCAAGAGATCGGCAATCGCCGGAAGGTCGTGCAACGACGGCCTGCTGACGGTGGTGTTGACCTGGAATGACAGGCCGACCTCGGCGGCATATTTCATCCCATCCATGGTGCGATCGAAAGACCCGGCCACGCCCCTGAAATCGTCGTGTATGGCCGCCGTCGAACCGTCCAGGCTGAGCGAGATTCGCGAGACGCCGAGGTCATTGAGCCTCCGAAGGCGCTCCCTGGTCAGCAAGGCCGTAGCACTGGGCGAGACGGACATGGTCAGCTCCTTGCCGATGCCGTACTCCACGATATCGAAGAGGTCGCGCCGCATGAAGGGGTCCCCACCCGAGAGCACTACGATAGGAGGACGGTCGAAGGTCGCCAGATCGTCAAGAACGCGGTGGCATTCCTTCGTCGAGAGTTCCAGCGGATGTCTTCGCGGCTGTGCCTCGGCCCTGCAGTGGCGGCACGCCAGGGCGCAGGCCAGCGTCACCTCCCAGAAGACCACCACCGGGTCCCTGTTCAGGCCCAGCCTATTGAAATCCGGCATGCCTTTTCCGGGAACTTGATGTGGGGCCAGATGCATGAAGCCTCCTAAGCCGCCGGTGAGCTCAGCTCAGTTCCGGAGAAGCTGATCTCGTCGTCCGTAAGGTAGCAGGCGGGGTCCTCGGCCCACGGGTCGCCCGTCGCGCTCTCGGCCCTCACACGGAGATTACCGTTGCAGATGCCAAAGTGGGCGCACGTAGCACAGCGTCCCCCGACCAGGCCGGTGCGGTTTCGGAGCCTCGTAAGCACCTCGTTGTTCTCGTCGCTCCATATCTCGCTGAAGGGGCGATCGAGGACGTTTCCCACGGTCAGCGTTCGCCAGAACTGGTCCGGGTGAACGTCGCCCACGTTGTCTATGCAGGCGATGCCGCGCCCCGAGCTGTTGCCGCCGTTGCGTCGGATGAGCCGCGCGACCTCCGCCTCGCGTTCCGGCATGTTCCTGCGGACCCACTGCCACAGATAGACGGCATCGGCGTGGTTGTCGACCGTAAGCACCTCGACATCGTTGCCGCGTTCCTGGGCCTGTATGGTGCGCTTGAATATGAGGTCCATCGCCTCTCTGGTCTCTTGATGTGAGAGGTCGAATGACAAGAGCTTGTTGCCTCGTCCGGCGTAAGCGAGGTGATAGATGCAGAAC
The DNA here is from genome assembly GCA_022565015.1 of Chloroflexota bacterium. GTDB lineage: Bacteria > Chloroflexota > Dehalococcoidia > Lucifugimonadales > JADFKI01 > JADFKI01. The sequence continues at coordinate 4,122 of JADFKI010000163.1, read as the reverse complement.
CTGGGTATGTTTTCCCGCTCCACGAGGTCGAAGATCGAGTCGAGGTCCGCCATGTTGTAGCGGGTCAGAGTGAATCTCAGGCTCACCCTGAACCCCTGGGCCAGGCTCGTCCGAATCCCGCGAAGCGCGTCCTGGAACGCGCCCTTCCTGGCGCGAAAGCGGTCGTTCAGGGGCTCCAGTCCATCGATGCTAATACCGACGTAAGAGAGTCCCGCCTCCTTCAAGGACCTGGCGGTCTCATCCGTTATGAGGGTCCCGTTCGTCGACAGCACGGTACGCAGGCCCCGTGCCGAAGACCTGCTAATCAGGCTGAGAAGGTCGTCCCGCATCATCGGCTCGCCGCCGGAGAACATCAAGACGGGCACACCGTACTCGGCGAGGTCGTCAACCACGTCGCACGCCTGCTCGTGGGACAGCTCCCCCGGGTAGTCCACGTTCTTGGACTCAGAGTAGCAGTGGATGCAGTGAAGGTTGCAGCGACGCGTAATGTTCCAGACCATCACGGGCCTGTAGTGCATACTTCGCTGCCTGGGAATAGCGTTTGGACCTTCAGGTCGTTCGCCGTATCGTAGGCCATCGCCCGGTGCTGAGGCCCCACACAGAAGCCTGCTGACATTAAGCAAATATTGCCTCCCTCACAGTTTGGACGTTAGCCTGGATGCTAACGTCGACTGCAAGATTAAACCCGACGGCATGAGAAAAACGTGATAAGTGCGTGAGCGGAAGTGAGGATAACGTGAGGATTTTTCAGCCCCCGTATCACTCAGCCGCGCAGGTATGCGACTTGACCACGCCACCGGCGCATCTTTAAACTTGATCTGCAAGTCAGTTCGGAGGGATAGCCTAAAGACATGCCTCATCGAGAGCTCAGCACCGGACTGTTCGCCGACCTCTATGAGATAACGATGGCCCAGGCTTACCGGCAGAGCGGCACCACCGCCGAGGCCACGTTCAGCCTGTTTTTTCGCAGCTACCCGCCGGACCGGGCCTACTTCGTATACGCCGGCCTCGAGGACGTTCTCGAATACCTGGAGCACTTCTGCTTTTCAGAGGCCGACATCGATTACCTCCGATCAACCGGACAGTTCGCAGAAGATTTTGTCGATTTTCTGGGAGACCTGCGCTTCACGGGCAGCGTGCGCGCCATGCAGGAAGGCACCCTGTTCTTCATCAACGAGCCGGTGATCGAGGTTACCGCGCCCATAATCGAAGCCCAGTTCGTAGAGACGTTTCTCGTCAACCGGATCAATCTCCAGACCATACTGGCGACGAAGGCATCGAGGGTGGTGCACGCGGCCCGGGGAAAGACCGTCGTAGACTTCGCCGCAAGAAGGACTCACGGCATCGAGGCCGCGAACGCCCTGGCCCGCGCAAGCTACATGGTCGGGTTCGCGGGGACCAGCAACGTTCTGGCGGGAGGCATGAGCGGCATCCCGACATTCGGGACCATGGCCCACTCCTTCGTGACCTCCTTCGAGCATGAAGAGGAGGCCTTTCGGGCTTACGCCGACTCCTTCCCGGACGCCAGCACCTTCCTGGTCGATACGTACGACTCCATTGAGGGCGCTCGAAGGGCGGCGAAGGTCGCGAAGGAGATGCTCCAAAAGGGCCACAGACTGAGGGCGATACGGCTCGACAGCGGCGACCTCGGCGAGTTGGCCAGGGAGGCCCGTCGCGTGTTGGATGAAGAAGGAATGGATTACGTCCACATCTTCGCCAGCGGCGGCCTCGACGAGTTCGAGGTCGATTCGCTGCTGCGAGGCGGTGCGCCAATCGACGGCTTCGGCGTCGGGACCAGGGTCGGCGTATCGGCGGACGCGCCCTGGACCGACTGCGCCTATAAGCTGGTGGAGTACGACGGCAGGCCCGTGCTCAAGCTCAGCCCCGACAAGCAGACCCTCCCAGGACCGAAGCAGGTCTATCGGCTGCGAGATTCCGAGGGCTTTTTCTTGCGCGACGTAATAGCCTGCACGTCCGAGGCCGGCCCGTATGCAGACGCAACACCTCTGCTGGAATACGTGATGAGGCGGGGTAAGCGCATTGCCGCCGGCCCGCCGCTTGCAGCCCTTCGAGAGCACTTCGACACGCAGTTCCGGGGTCTGTCCTCGGACCACAAGAGGCTTCGCGCGCCCAGCCATTACGACGTCGATATCAGCGAAGAGCTTACCCGACTTCAGGCGCGTGTCGTCGGAGAGCTACGCGCTCGCGGAGATGTTTTTTAGCTGTCATTTTCTCGAACAATGAGATTACCCTGGGGCGATAGCCCTATCAGAGCAGAAAGAGGTGTACCATGCCACGCGTGCCCTATGTCGGAAGAACGGATGTAGCCGAAGAGAAGCGTCACATTTTCGATCATATCGAGCAGACCCGCGGCGGCATCGAGGGCGGGGGCATGCCGCATTCGTTTCAGCTCCTCATGAACAGCCCCGACGCCGCTGAAGCCGTCGCCCATCTTGGGGAGTTCATTCGGCTCAAGTGCTCGTTGGAGCCTATCGTCCGCGAGATCGCGATCCTTGGCGTGGCCAGGGCGCTGAACAGTCAGTACGAGTGGGCCCATCACGAGCCCGTGGCCCGCGCCGTTGGCGTTCGAGACGAGGTCATCGAGGCAATTAAGTCCGGTCGGGCTCCAATGGGCCTGCCGCCCAAAGAGGGCGTGTTCGCCCAGGCGGCGAAGGAGCTGGTGAACGACGGCGTAATCGGGGAAAGGACCTTCCAGGCAGTGGAGCACCTGCTGGGGCCGTCCGGCGCCGTCGATCTGCTCGTCGTCATCAGCTATTACGCCATGCTTCATCGCGCACTGGCATCGCTGGGCATAGAGCTTGAGCCGCACCTGGAGCCACTGTTGCCGGAATAGCCGGCCGGCGCGGCGGCCCCGCAAGGGAGCGGGCTACTGTACGGTGAGCTCGCCGCTGGTTATGGTCACCCTCATGATAGTTGCGCTCTCGTCCTGAATACCTTTATCGGTATCGTCTGACACCGCTATCGACGTCACGCCCTGCTTCAAACCCTCGAATGTGATAAACGCCAGGACGACGTTGGTATCGCCTGGCTGAATCTCCTGGAAGATGTCAACGACTATGAGCTGCACTTCTGAGAAAGGTGGGGAAAGGAGCTTGTGGCTGTAATCTTCATGAAACTCAGGCGGGAACGTAACCCCTGTTATCGTGGCAACCGTCGGATCCGCCACAGATATTTTCACCTCATAGCCGGACAGCCCATTTGGCACCTTGTCTATTTTCAGGGTCAGCTCAACTGTGCCGCCCACCGACGTCTGCCCCTTTTCCAAACTGACAACTGGAAAGGGGACCGGCGTGGGCGTAGGCTGGCTCGACGACGACCCTCCGCCTCCACCACCGCCGACCCTTTTCTTCTTGGTTATGATGGTCATGAAAATCGGGACAGACTCCTCCTGCCTACGGTCAACTGCGACGGCACTGAATTCTTCGGTCCAGTCTGCACGTTCAGAGGCTGTGATTTTTAGCAGTGCTTCGCATTGACTGAGCTCCGAATCCAGGCATTCCAATCTGTCTATCTCGTCCCCGTGTCTGTCTCTCAAGACCAGGTGAGACAGGTTTTCGTCTTCGTCGTTTGCCCGAAGCAGCACATCTATTTCTTCCTCCGACCTCACCTCCCTGATCAGGTCCTCCTCCGACTTCACGGTAAAGTCGTCGAACTCCAACACCACAAGGGTGGGAGGACTGTTGGGCATCAGAGTCGCGGTAGGCGTCGGCGTCTGTGTGGCCGTCGGCAGCGGCGTGGGAGACGAAGTTGAAGTTGGAGTAATGGTCGCCGTAGGTATCGGCGTCGACGTGTTCGTGGGCGTGGCCGTGGGCTCAGGCGTCGGCGTCGAAGTCGGCTCAGGCGTAGCCGTGCTCGTAGGCGTCGACGTACGCGTCGGAACAAGGGTCTGCGTCGCGGTGGGCTCGGGCGCGGCGGTCGCGGTCGATGTCGGCTCCGGCGTTGGGCTGCTCGTAGCGGTCAACGTCGGTGGCGCCACCGTAGGCGTTGGCGTGGCGGTTGCGGCCTGTTGGGCGAATACACAGCCTGTAGCGACCAGCAAGACAACCGCCGGGACCCAGGCAAACAATTTTAGTTGCAAGAAAATAAGTTCACTGCGCATCG
>JADFKI010000162.1 GCA_022565015.1 Chloroflexota bacterium | reverse complement strand
CTTGACCAGTACGAGGATGCCGCTGTCTGCGTCAGAGTGCTCTCCGGTCCCGTGTCCATTGCTTTTTGGATAGCGGATTCGGCCTACCGCAAGATGGGATTTCACGAGGCCGTTCTTAGAATCCCTCATCAGTGGACGCAGGTCAATGTCCACATCCACGCCGAAGTCGATGCGTGCAAGACGCAGCGGTAAGCCCAGTCCGCCAAAGTTAAGCATGTCGTTAGAGTCAGGCGGCTCTCCCGTTCCGTCCACGGCTATGATGTACTTGCATCGCCGCCGCAGCAGCTCATATAAGCCAAGATTCTCAAAGTGCCCGCCGTCCGAGAGATAGACGAATGCGTCCCTATGAGACGCGTGACCAAACATCTCCTTCCAGTAAAGAAAACCGGGTAGTCGGGCTGCGTAGCGGCGCAGCCTGGTGGCCCGTCGTGGATTCGATACCCACCACCCGAGCCGCAGGTTGAACAGAGTCGTCAAAACGCTCAGCGTCGTACTCGTGACCCTACCCATGTTGGGAGAAACGGCGGCTGCCGAGATCGTAGTCGCCCTGGCAAGCGACATGCCTGTTATTCCCGGCAAATTCTCGGTCGGCTTCCAACGCGTCAACGCGGAGCCGGAGAAAACGGGGCCAATCACGAAGGAGTCCGACTTGCGGTCAAGCAGCTTCGGCCCGGTGCTGCCCGGGATGTTAAGCGCGGTACAGATGAGATGATATGGTGACGTAACTCGTTCCTTCTTGAGGTCTGACATCTTGATGTCGGGCCGAATCCATACTCGAGACCAGCCCTTTTTCGGGTTTGGCACGCCACTCGAACCGGGAGGGTCTGACGGCTTCGCTCCGATGACCCAGGTGCGATTTATCCTTCGCTCATACAGGTGGTGAATTGATAGCCAGTTGAGCAGGTCATGACCCCAGACCCATGTAATCAATAAGGCGAATATCACGCCGTTCCAGGCTAAGGCGAATCCGCCCCAGTATATGCCGAGTCCCTCCGCTGGCAGTCCCCTTAGTTGCGCTTCCGCCAGCCAGAGGACGAGGAGGTAATACCATAGAATGAGGCCAATGCCGAGGATAATGTAGCCGCCCACGGCAAACAACAGCTTCCATAGCAAGCGCTCAGCGCCTTTCGGCACCATCATCTTTCGTGCGCCGACGCCCGTGGCCGCCGCGCCGCCAATTCCCAGTGCTCCCAGGATACTCAGGACCGCCTTTTTTAGCTGGCTGAATTCGCTCAGCCGGTTGAAGTCCACGGTATCGATGGCAAAAATGAGTCCCCATAGCGCAACGGCGAATAGTACGACGCCGCCGGTGACTGCCGCCAATACAAGGAAAAAGCGCTGAAGCCGTCTGACCCAATCGGGGGAGAAATGGTCACCACCCTTTGGATCACCTCTGAAGAGCACTGCCAATACCGGAATCGGGACGAGAAGCAAAGCGGGAATCGTCCAGAACCACAGATTCATTCCCAGCCATGAGTTGGCACCGACGCTGGTGAATCCAAACGGATCAGACCGGGCCCAGAATTCCTCCGGAATCAGTACGGTTAGCAGGAATATGGCTGTGACCGCCGGCAGCAGGTACAGCGCCAGGAGAAGGGCCGTGGAGACGAGGTAACGGCTTAGCGCCGTCCACATCTCCGTCTGAAACAGGCCAAGAGCGGGTAACAGAAGCTTGCTGTGCTCCCGAACGTGGCGCATAGCCGGACTCTCCAAGCCGTGCACGGGGACTGGCTTCGGGGACGGTGGAGGCTCTTCAGGGACTTCCGGCAACGGGCTCGGAAACGCATACGGGAACCCTTCTTTCGACATGTCCAGCCGGGCGTCCCAATCGTCGTTGTATGGAAGGTTCTCGGATGCGAGACTCGTCAGAGATGAGCCGAAGTAACCACCCCCCGAAACGGTCGACATGTAATCGACTTCCTTCAGCAACCCGTCCCGCGCTAGGGCCTGTGCCACTCCCAGGTTGTAAGTTGCCGAGCGCATGCCCCCGCCGGACATTGCGATGCCTACCAGTTCGTTCCTGGGATCGGGATGTCCGGGGCTCGGGAGCTCTCTATTCTGATTCTTGGGCAGCTTTGAAACCCAGTCCTTGATTTCAGCCCCAAACATTCGATCAAATGGCGCGTTCAGCCGTTTTTGACGGTCCTCGGGGTCGGGTGCGTTTGATGACATCAGGAGGTCCTCCAACGAATCATTCGCATGGATTAGCCGCTCAATACCAGTCTCAAAAGGTGGTTCGACAAGCTCACCACGAACGGAGAGGGTTCTTTCTGCCCGTTCGTCCTTGTATCTTAAGTCCAGGTAATTACAATTCCAGAGAGGTATGCCATAAGGGCGGGGTAGGCATACTCTGGTCAGGGGATTGGCCGTATCTGTGTTTTAATCCCCAACTCTCGTCTTTTCCACGGCTTTCGGCCGCATCCCGCTTACCCAGGACAGGCCCACTGTAAGCAGAATCAGCGCCAAGGCGAAGCCACCAAGGGTAGTCCACAGCCAGGGCATCACGATACCTTGGCTACCCGAGGCGATCACCACGGCGAAAGCACCGATAGACAGGGTAGAGCCTAAGGGCACCCTCGTTATATCGGTCGACACTTCTCTCACTGAGGAACACGTAGGCATATTGTAATTGATGCCGATGACGTAACCCTGGATTGCGAGAGGCACATGGTCACAGCGTTTGGTTCAGGGTCTGGCATCTTCCTCGGTTCGCTGACAGGAGTTATCGTCGTCAACAGCCATGTCACCGGGTCTATCGACGGCTTCCACCTCCCCGGCGCCTCCTCCGACAACACTCTTGAAGATAATACGGCCAACGACAGCAAAGTCGGCTTCGACCTCCTTGATTCCGCCGGAAACGCCTTCTCCAGGAACGAATCCAAGAGCAATGAAAATGACGAGTTTGACTTGGAATACAGCGGTACTAGCAGCTTCATCAAGAACAAGTCCGAGGAGAACGGGGGCGACGGCTTCGAGGCTGACCCGGCGATTATTGGTGACACCTTCACGAAGTACAAAACAGATAATAATGGAGCAATTTGGTACCGCGACGCCTAGGGGGAGGCCAACATGTACACCAAAAACAAGTGCCAAGGCAACGCATCAGGCGATTCCTCTCCATCCGGTCTGTGCACACCACAACCATAGACATTGCGTTTGAGTCAGAGGCGATTCGAGGGATCAACTCTGAGAACTATTGATGTCTTCATCCGAGCGGGCCCCCTCTCTTCTATCGGGGTGGTATTCGTGGCGGCGTTCGATCGCGCCAGGATCAGTGCCAGTACGACATACCGTGATGACACCCTTGTCACGTTTGCCCTTCTTGTCCGGCTTCTTCTTCCGCTCTCATCGTCATGACCATCGTCAGAGCTATCTTCTATTCTGTGCGTTGGCGCTGTGCACGCTCTGTGAAAATGCGGCGATGACGACCTCCAAGAGAATATAGAGGTGACGGATAAGACGCTTACGTAGCTGCATACCTTTCTCCAAACCCAGGGTCCTGGTCCGGCTCAATCGCCGAATGGACCTCAACCCTCCGACTGCCTCTGCCCATCACAATAGCGCCACGTTTATCCCCGACCCTTCTACGTCCTTCAAACCCATCATTCCAACTTCTTCAGACCCGTCATCCCTGCTTCTTCAAACCCGTCATCCCCGCTTCTTCAGACCCGTCATCCCGGCTTCTTCAGACCCGTCATTCCTGCTTCTTCAGACCCGTCATTCCTGCTTTCGCCGGAATCCAATTAGACGATTCCCGGAAGGAAAGAGGCGAACCAGCGGAAACTTCAGTCCATGAAACCATACGACAAGAAATGGGTAGGCGCGAGCTAACACCAAGAACGCGGTGTGGATATGACCTGCCCAACGCCCGAAATACTAGTCCCGGCCCCAGACTCGGAGGCAATATGTCGCCTTAATATGCCTGGGGCCGCGGGTGAAGTCTGCCGGAGTAGACATTTAGGCCGGGAGAGGAGACTGGGCCGGAGGCCGCCGAATTGCGGTGCGGGCGCGGACTAAAAACGAATCACGACCTTGATGACCCCGTCTTCATGGCCTTCGTACATGTCGTATGCCCTCTGAAGCTCCTCGAAGGGCAGTCGATGGGTCACCAGCTTGCCGGGATCGATTATGCCCCGCTGCTTCAGGTCGACCATCGTGCGAATTGGAGCGATGGGGTCCTGCGCGAATCCGCCTCTCGTGGTGATAATCATAGGTTGGCGCTCCATCAACAGCTCGTGGTCGATGGGGACCATCTTCTGAGACTGGATGCCAAATACGATCACCGTCCCGAACTGTCGCACCAGCCGAAGGGCCATATTGAGGGGGTCTGGAAATCCGACGGCCTCGACCACGATGTCCGGGCCACGCCCCTCCGTGATGTCTTGGACGGCTTGAACAACATCATCTCGGTCGGGGTTTATGGTGTGGGTCGCGCCAACGTCCTTGGACCAGTCCAGACGGTAATCCAGCGGGTCGATGCCGATAACCTGCGCGGCGCCGAGGCTCGAAGTGATCATCGAGAAGGACAGCCCGATGGCGCCCTGCCCTACGATGGCAACGGACTTGCCCAAGAGGCTGTCCATTTTCTGGCAGGCGTAGAGCACGGTGCCGGAAGGCTGGCACATCACCCACTCGCCGAGGTCTCCTTCGTCGGGCAAGGCACACATCATGCGGGGCTCCGACGCTATGTACTCGACGAGCCCACCGGGCCGTCCCAGACCCGGATAGACGATTACCCTCTGCCCTTCCCTGAACTCCTCGCACCGGCTCTCGACTACGACACCCGCGCACTCGTGGCAGGGATCTCCGATTCGCACGGGATAATGGTCTTCCGGAAACAGGCGACCATATTCGCGATGTATGTCGCTGCCGCAGATCGAAAGCTGCTCGAGCTTTATCAGGCATTGGCCGTCTTCCGGCGCGGGCGTATCGGCCTCAAGGAATTCGAATCGTCTGGGGCCGACCAGCCTTGCCGCCTTCATGAGGCAGTCATTGTCATATCGTTTTCACCCATCTATAAGGTGCGCTCCAACGTTGACGATGTCCGCATCGAATATCGTGCTCCTAGCCCGGAGTTACCCGAGGACCTTTGCCGCCAGCTCCTCGATCTCCTTCAACGAGCCGTCATGGTCCGGCGCCGACGCCCTCACCAACACCCGATTCGCTCCCGCCTCCTCGAAACGCCTTATCAGGTCTCGGTCGGCGGGCAGACTGTGAATCGTAATGTCGATGGAGGCAGGGTCGCGTCCCGCCTCCTCAGCCAGCCGTGTCAGCGTGGCGCGCGCCGTCTTGATCTCATCAGGCTCGACCCGGATGGGTATCCAGCCGTCTCCCCACTGGACGACTCGATTGAGGACGTTCTTGGCGCTTCCGCCGATTAGCACGGGCGGGTGTGGCTTCTGAGTCGGTTTTGGGTAGCAGTACATCGCGGAGAAGTCTACGTAGCGTCCGTGAAACTCGGCCTCGTCCTTGGTCCACAGCTCCTTCATGGCCAGCACGTGCTCCCTGGCCTGTGTCCCTCGATGGTCGAAGTCTACTCCCAGGGCCTCGGCCTCTTCCCGAAACCAGCCCGTGCCGATGCCAAACATGAACCGGCCCCCTGAATACATGTCCAGGGTCGATATCTGCTTGGCCAGGTCCAGGGGGTGATGCTCCGTAACGAGGTTGATTGCCGTTCCAAGCCTGATGGAGCTCGTCGCCGCGGCCGCGTAGGAGAGAGCGATCAGTGGGTTGACGAGGGACCGCATTCCCACGGGCACCGAGCCGTCGGGTGTCCCTCCGTACTTCGAGCTGTGACGGACCGGAATCACAGGGTGCTCCGGCAGCCACACCGATTCGAATCCCATCTCCTCCATCTTTCGGGCCAGGGCGCCGAAGTTTCCGTGTTGCTCCGAGATCGAAATATTGATACCAACGTGCATGACCACCCCACCTCCGGATAGATTTCGGGCGATTGTATCACGACGGCCGGATATTCCTCGATCATTAAGTTCCCGATCGTTGGCCCCGCCGGCGAGAGCTACATTGTGCAGTATTTGCCTATTTTAGCGGTCTGCCTACAGTTCAGGGCCGGAAGGTAGAATGACTCCTCGTCGATAACGTCCATCTGGTATCCACCAGTCCCGACTCTATCGTATGGAGTTGACTTAACGGCCTCACATATGTTAGAAATCGCACTGTCAGGAGCAGGCCTGACTACATTACCAATCCCGAGTAATGGCAGGAGGCTTGGATATGCGCAAACGATCAACCAGCGCAAGATGGTGGGCCGTCACAGCGTTAGCAACGATATTGGCACTGGCCCTAGCATGTGGCTCCGCACCGGCACCTCAGACGCCACAGCAAGTGGCGCCGGTCGCTCCGGCTCCGGCTCCGGCAGCCCAGGCGGCACAACCACAACCACGTCAACAGCCGGCCGCTCCAGCCCCAGCGGCTCCGGCCATGGCGCCCGAAGCCGCTCCCACTCCCAAGCCATCCGCGGCCAAGCCCATCGTAATTCGGACCATCCCGACGCCTGTCGGCGGTGAAGGCGAGCTAATAAAGGGCGGAATCCTCAGGACTCATGCCGGTGAGGACCTCTTGAACTTCGATTTCACGACCCAGACCACTGTGCGAACGCAGCAGAGGGTCGGCGGCTCATACAACCGCCTTCTGAGGTACTCGTTCTTTGACGAGGGCGAGGTAGTCCCCGACCTTGCCCGCGACTGGTCAATCAGTCCGAATGGACTCGAGTACTCATTCAACCTTCGAGAGGGTGTAAAGTTCCACTGCGGCGAAATTGCGGGCGGAAGGCCGGGCGCATGCACATCCCTGGATGCCGGGGACGTCAAGCACAGCTTTGACAAGTACAGAAACCCGAACACCAGCCGCCGGGCGGGCTACTTTACCGCCGTCGACAGAATAGAGATCGTAGACTCTCTCACGCCCAAGTTCGTATTGACCCAGCCCGACGCCGGCTTTCTCAGCAAAATTGCCGTTGGTTGGTTCAGCATCGTACCCAGCGAAATCTCCTATGAGGAACTGAAGACGACGGTAATCGGCACAGGGCCTTTCATCTGGGTCGAGTATGTGACCGGGCAGGGCTCCACAACCGTTGCCAACCCGGACTACTATCGAGAAGGGCTTCCTTATATAGACGGAGTGAGGAACTTCGTCTTCAAGGACCCGGTAACGGCTCTGGCGGCTCTTCGTGTCAAACAGCTCGATATTAACTCCTTCATGCAATACATATACGCATCGGACAAGAAGATCCTCAACGAGAAGCAGCCTCTGATCATAGTGTCGCTGAGGTCTCGTCTCTGGTGGCACAGCATTGCCGGCAAGGTCGACGAGCCACCCTGGAACGATCTAAAAGTCCGTCAGGCCTTTAACCTCGCATTCGACCGCTATAAGTCCGTGGAGGTCCTCGGAGAGGGCGTTGGCGATGCGGGTGGATGGCAACCTCCCTGGACCAAATGGAGCCTGCCGCCGGACGAGCTGGCGGAGTACATAGGCTCTCCTGATCCCGCCGTCGTGACCGCGCGACAGGAACAGGCCAGGCAGCTTCTTCAGGAGGCAGGCTACGGCCCCGGCGATCTGAGCCTGGACTATCTGGTGCTCGACACGCCGGAATCCATCCTGACTCCACAGTTTGCCAAGGACCAGCTAAGGCAGATCGGGGTTGAGGTAAATCTGGATATAGTGGACAGGGGCACGTTTACGGAGCGTCGAAACAACTTCGACTACCAGCTTATCAGTGATGGAGGCGTTTCCGGGGTATTGGACCCCAGCCTGTTCTATGCCGATCCATTCATCTGCGGAAGCAATGCCAACCAGTCGAGGTACTGTAATGCGACGTTTGACGACCTCTACCAGAAGCAGCTTTCCGCGTCCGACGAAACCGAGCGGCGAGAGCTCGTTCATGAGATGGAGCGAATTCTATTGACCGACCTGCCGAAGATCCACGTGCGCTGGGTTGCCGAAGGCATGGCGTGGTGGCCCTGGGTCAAGAACTGGCTGGACGTGGACCCCGCATACTACAACAACGTGACCTTGGAGGAAGTCTGGCTGGACGACCAGTCCCATTACTAAGAATAGTGGAACACCGTGGGGCGGCCCTTCTGTGGGCCGTCCCACGTTTTGTCCGAATTCGCGACGCCTCTGAGCGTGATCCGTCAGAAAGAGACCTCAGGTGAAACTTCGGTATGGCCCTTGTGGTGGTCCAACGGTCCCTATCGAAGCGCTCTCCGGCGGTTGACCCGTCCTCAGAACTGTCGATGCTCGTGTTATAAAGTCCAGTTCACCATGGTGCTAATTGCGTAACTACATCATAAAGCGCCTCCTGCTGGCAATCGTAACCATCTACGGAGTCGCCACGCTCGTCTTTGTCCTCATGCGCATCGTTCCAGGCGATCCGGCCCTGGTGGCCCTGGCCGATCCTGGGAGGGAGGGCCGCGTCTCCGAGGCGCTGGTCCGCGCCATGCGGGTGCAGCT
>JADFKI010000161.1 GCA_022565015.1 Chloroflexota bacterium | reverse complement strand
GAACCGCAAGCGCCTATCAAAAATGCCGCGAATACGATTGCGAGCGCTAAAAAGCCTGCTTTCTTATTCAGTTTCATGCTTAGTCCTCCTCGACTTCTGATGTATCTGACGTTCACTCCGAGCCATATCCAATCGAAACGACGTTAAGAGTGCGCGGGTCCCATGGCTGCGGTGCAATTTAAGCTGTACTAACCACGTTACTGCGCCGGTTATACTAGGGGAGCCCCCTGGAAAAGTCAACCACGTTAGTCATGATTGGTGCGATGCCGGGAGCTTGCGAAAATTAACTTACTATGCCGTGGAGGTTATTCACTTGGAACGTACTGGACGGGCATGTTGCCCTGCTCGAAGCGCTTATCGTATTCCATCCCCTCACGGATTCGGTCGAGATAGTTCTCCCGGTTGACCCCGAAGAGCTCGTATCGAGACAGGTGGTTCAAGAAAAATGTATGAACGCCCATCTGGTACAGCCTGCCGACGTCCCCCGTTACGAGCGCTTCAAGCTCGTCTCCGGCCAATGGAAAGCTCCGGACCACTTCCTCGGCATTATCCCTCATACGCTTGCGAAACTCGGCGTCGTTGTCTGTGAGGTAAAGGATCTTGTTGAGAAGAAAGATGCTCATCGCTCGCCTTACTGAAGCTCCCAGACGGCGAATCCGCTGCCGTCGTCGACTTCTACATATATTGGCCCGGTGTCTCCCACGGCTCCGGTGAGGATTATCCAACTTAGCAGCCCGCTGCCGTTATTTCCCGCAGCTGCCGTCCGAGCGGCGATGGTCTGTTGCGCAGGCTCTTGACAACGGCCCTCCGCCGGCAATCCGCCACCAAGTCGACCCAGTCATCGTCCTTCCACCCCCACGATGGTCCGCCTACGTCTATCGCGAACCAGCCGCCGGCAATTATGGCGATTCGCTCGTCTTCATCCCGCCGGTCCTCAAACTCGTCAGACTGCGGCCACGCGCTCTACCCAGAGCTGAGTGAGCCGAGCGGCATCCACTCCGAAGGCCACTCGGGCGTTAGGCTCCGCCTCCGCATCATTGCGCTGGTTTGCCACCGTCTGGCCTCGAGTATGCGCCCCCTGGGTCTCGATCTGCACCGGCAGGTCCTTGCATTCGAATAAAGTCGGGTCGATGGCGTAGGACACGGCAGGCACATCGTTGTATCGAACTCCGCCGGGGTTGTTGAGACGTCCCCTGCGTTCGTAGGCCCCCTGTATGAAGGGCGTTATGCGCTGCATGAAGCGGGTCGCGGGCGTGTCGGCGGCCCAGAGCCGTGCTTGCTGCGCGGCGCTAATCTCCACCTGCTCGCATACGTCCAGGCCTATTTGGACCACCTTGGCGCCTGATCGGTATACGATGTCCGCCGCCTCCGGATCGCCATAGAGGTTTGCGCTGGCTGTTGGCGTAGCATTGCCGGGAACGTTCACCGCCCCGCCCATCACGACGACCTCCCGGACTGCCTGCGCAAAGTCCGGCTCGACGGCGATGGCCAATGCGACGTTCGTGAGCCTGCCGATTGCCAGCACCGTGATGTCGCCGGGAGACGCCATTATTCTATCGATCATCTCAATGACGGCATTCCGTTTCTGGGCTGCGGTTGACGGTGTCGGCAGGTCCACATCGCCGAGGCCGTCAACGCCGTGTATCGTCGCTGCAAAGGCCGGTTCGGCGTAGTTGTACGGCCTTGACGCGCCCTGGAACACGGGTATGTCTGCTCTGTTCGCCGCCTCCAGGATGCGAAGGGCGTTAACCGTGCAGTTCTCCACCGGAGTATTGCCGAATACGGTGGTCAGAGCCTCCACATTTAGCTCCGGACTGCCCAGTGTCATCAGGATAGCGGCGGCATCGTCGATGCCCGGGTCCGTATCTATTATTACTCGTTTCATGGAGTTTCCTCAGCGGTGTCCTTTCATCAGCTACATGGAGTCCTCAAGTACGATCGACGACTATCACGGCGGGGGGACCGCCCTGGCTCTGTCAAAGGTGATTCTGCCGCCGCCGTCCCCCGTTACGGGCGCTTCAAGCTCGTATCCGGCCAACGGAGAGCGCCGGACGGCTTCCTCGGCGTTATCCCTCATTCGCTTGCGGAATTCCGCCTCGTTGTCCGGGAGGTAAAGGGTCTTGTTTAGTAGAAAGATGCTCATCGCCTGTCCTACTCGAGCTCCCACACGGCGTATCCGCTGCCGTCCTCGACCTCCACATAGAGTGGCCTGGTGTCCCCGACGGCTCCGGTGAGGGCTATCCAGTTAAGCAGCTCGCTGCTGTTATTTCCGGCGGCAGCCATCCGAGCGGCGGTGGCCTGTTGCGCCAGCTCTTGATAGCGGCCTTCCACGAGCAATCCGCTCACCATGCCGACCCAGTCTTCGTCCGTCCACCCCCTCAATGGCCCGCCTACGTCCATCGCAAAGCAGCCGCTGGCAATAATGGCAATTCGCTTATCTTCATCCCACTGGTCCACGAACCTTCGGACCATGCGGCCAAGGTCGTAGCACCGAGGAGCGTTCGGCAGGGGAGCGGCAAAGCCGTTGGTATACAGGGGCACCACCGGTATTTCCATGGATGGGTTGAGAAAGTGCAGGGGAATCATGATCGAATGGTCGAGCCACAGTTCCTGCGCCGCGGCAAGATCGAAGTTGGAATCCAGTCCGTAGGTCAGGAGTGCCTTCGCCATCGGCACGTGGCCCTTGACCACGTATTTCGGCATGGGACACCAGATCTCTTGCGGCCCTTCGGCCTCTTCGGCAAGGCCAACACAAAATGCCGGCACGTTGTCGTAAAAGAAGTTTACGAAGTGGTCGGAGTCGATCTCTATGATGATGTCCGGGGCCGCCTTTTCGACGTGCCGGCGCACCTGCCCCATCAAGGCTTCGGCGCGCAGCTGACCCGGAGCATCCTGTATCTCCCGGACCAGCCTCGGAGGGTGCGGCACCCCGGCTGCGAGAACTATCTTAGCCATGCATCCCCACATGTATCGACAGAATATTTTGACGTGCGCAATTATAGGTTCGCACTATGACGGCGTCAACGACCGGAAATTAACGCAGCTATGTCTTAATCCCGTGTTTCGATGGCCCTCCTGACCGCGCCCGGTGACATGGGTAGGTCGGTCATGCGAACGCCTATGGCATCGTGAACGGCATTGGCCAGCGCGGCCAGCGGCGGCACGATCGGCGTCTCGCCCACGCCCCTGAGGCCGAAGGGATGTCGTGGATTCGGCACCTCTATGATGACCGTATCGATCATCGGCAGGTCCATCGTGGTTGGCATGCGGTAGTCCAGGAAGCTGGAGTTCGCCATGACCCCTTGGTCATCGTAGAAGTACTCCTCGTTCAGCGCCCACCCGATGCCCTGGAGTGCGCCGCCCTGCATCTGGCCCTCCACGTTGCTGCGATGGGCTACCTGGCCCACATCCATGAAGGTCGTGTAGCGCAGCACATCTACCTTGCCCGTCTCCGGGTCCACTTCGACGTCCACGATGTTGCCGGCGATCTGAGGCCCGACTCCACCCTGTCGATCGGAGGCCGAGCAGGTCACCGCACCGCCCGTCGCCATGAGCTTTCCCGCCAGCTCCTTGAAGGTCATTCTGTCCGCCGTATTCTTGGAGCAGATGAACTCGCCCTCCTCGAATAACACATCTTCGGGCTGGACCTCCCACAATAGCGCCGCGCGTTCCTTCATCTGCCTGACGACTTCGTCCGCGGCGGCGATGGTCGCTCTGCCCGTGTCGAAGGTGATTCTGCTGCCGAATGACCCGGCGGTGAATCCGATGGAATCGGTGTCGACCACCGAGGGCGAGACGTCCTCCGGCATTATCCCCAGGGCTTCCGCAGCCTGCATCGCAAGAGATACGCGGCTGCCGGACAGGTCGGCGGAGCCGGTTATCAGATTGATCGTGCCGTTGTCGTTTACGTGGATGGAGGCCGACGAGCCGTTTCCGCCGGCGTGCATGCGATAGCCGATCGCCACGCCCCGGCCGCGATTCGGACCTTCCAGAGGCGCATTGTAGTGGGCGTGAGCCTTCATCGCCTCCTGCACCTCCCTGCAGCCGAATCGACTGTGGGGCAACCCGCTGGGCGCTCGATCGCCCTCCTGAACGGCGTTCTTCAGTCGGAGCTCCAATGGGTCCATACCCAGCTTCTCCGCAAGCTCGTCCATGACCGTTTCCACGGCGTAGGCGGACTGGGGCTGTCCGGGCGCCCGGTAAGACTGGGTCTTGGGCCTGTTGCAGACGACGTCATAGCCGTCTACAAGAATGTTGTCTATCTTGTATGCGCCAAGGGCGGGAAACGCGCCGCCGCCCACGGGAGACCCCGGGTAGGCTCCGGCCTCGTAGGCTAAATAGAGTTGGGCCGCCGTGATGTCCCCGTTCTTCTTGGCGCCGATCTTGCAACGCATGAACGTTCCGGAGGTCGGACCCGTGCTTTCGAACACCTCTTGTCGCGTCATTACCATCTTCACGGGCCGACCGGACTTCTTCGACAGCACGGCGACAACGGGCTCGATGTAGCCCGTACCCTTGCCTCCGAATCCGCCGCCAACCTCCATCAGCACCACCTTGACCATGGACTCCGGGACGCCAATTATGGCCGCCGTGGAGGCGCGCATGCCGAAGGCGTTCTGGGTGCTTGTCCAGATGGTGACGTGGTCGTCGTTTGACCAGTAGGCCGTGGAAGCAAAGGGCTCGATATAGCCCTGGTGGACCATTGTCGTGGTGAGCTCCCGCTCTACAATGACGTCAGCCTGCCTGAATCCCAGCTCCACGTCGCCCTGCACGATCTGCACGTGGCCGGCGATATTGCCCTTTACGCCGGTGTCGTCGCCTCTAGCGAAGTTCTCGGTACGGAACATCGTGGTCAGATTCTCGTGCAGCACCGGAGCATCATCCTTCATGGCGTCCAGCACGTTCAGCACTGCGGGAAGCACTTCGTAGTCCACCTTGATCAATTCCACGGCCGCCTCGGCTATATGAGGGCTCGTGGCCGCGACGGCTGCCACTGCATGGCCCTTGTAGAGGACCTTCTTATGTGCCAGGTCGTTTTCCGCCATGCTCCGGGCCGTCGACCTCGCCTGGGACAGGTCGGGCGCCTCTCGCTCGATAATGGGCAGGTCCTTGGCGGTGACGACGGCCTTCACCCCGGGCAAGGCCTCGGCCGCGCTGGTGTCGATGGAGCGGATTAGAGCGTGGGGATGGGGACTGCGGAGCATCTTGCCGTGCAGCAGGCCGGCCATCTGCACGTCGGCGCCGAATTTGGCGCGCCCCGTGACCTTGTCCAGGCCGTCTTGCCGAATTGGGCTCGAGCCCAGTACCTTGAACCTCGGTTTGTTGTCGCTCCTTGTGTCGGCTGTAGTCGCCATGGAGAGTTCCTCCCTAGCGTTTGGTCAGTTCAGGTGGGTTCAGCACCGCCGGATTCTACCAGATTATTCCACCTTATCTATGATGAAGAGTCCGTGGCCGCCTGTCTTCGCCCAAATTCCGGTCGGCCGTGACACTTTTTTGACTCTGTCAAAGAATGGTCCGAGGTTTCTTTGACGCGCCAGGCCGGCTGTGAGCGCTTTCCAATCCGATCGGCCGCCAGGCCTGCAGGCTGGGAATGGTTGGCCCTCGCACGGTCTGATGACGATGACGCAGGTAGCTCGGGGAGGGCTGTCCCTAGCTCAATAGTAATAATCTCAGGCGCTTATTCAGATACCCGATGCCGAGCCTCTCAGCTCGATCCAAGCGCCTATATCAAGATATCTTTGGACGATGTTTGGGGCCAGGTCTGGTTCGGATCATGCGATGTAGTTCTCGACATACCCGTCGTTGATCTCCTCTTCGGTAACGCCCAGCAACTCCCTGAGAATGTAGTCGTTATGCTCCCCTAGAAGGGGGCCCGGACGCACCTCCAGAGGGCATTCCGACAGCGTGAATGGAGGGCCGTCGTAGGTGCTGTCGCCGGTGACGGCGTGGACGACCTTTCGATAATGGCCGCTGAAAGCCATCTGTGGGTCGCTGGTGAGCAGGTCCTTGGCGTTCTGAACTACGCCCGCGCCCACACTCACGGCCTGCAGGCGAACCATGACGTCCTCGGCGAACTGGTCGGAGGTCCAGGCGCTGATGACGCAGTCGATCTCCTCCTCATGCTTCTTGCGACCCTCGAATGACTCGAAGCGCTCGTCATCGGCAAGCTCCGGTCGGTCGATCGCATCGCAGAGGCGCCTCCACTCCTCGTCGCTGGATACGGAGATGGCGCACCAGCGGTCCTCGGTCCTGCCGTCCAGTGGGATGGACCGGCATGGGTACACATTTTGGGGAGCGGCATAGGACGAGCGGTTTCCGGTGCGCTCGCGGTCCCGACCCAGAGTCGTGTACTCCAGGATAGACGTGCCAGTGGTGTGAGCTATCGACTCGTACTGGGACAGGTCTATGTACTGTCCCCTCCCTGTACGGCGACGATAATGCAGGGCGGAGAGGATTGCAAAGACGGAGTGGTGGGGGTTCACTACGTAGTCGGTGAATGCCTGGGCCGGGCTTATGGGAGGCGTATCCTCATGGCCGGATAGGTGGTGTAGCCCCGCCATGGCCGCCGCCATGGGTCCGTGGCCCTTTACGTGTTTCCATGGGCCGTCGAGTCCGGTCAGCGTGTGGCTGACCATGATGATATCGGGCCTGAGCTTCTTCAGAGTCTCGTAGCCCAGGCCCATCCTGTCGATGGTGCCCGCGCTGAAGTTCTCAACGACGATGTCGCACAGTGAGGCCAGCGCCAGCGCCAGCTCCTTGGCCCTTGGATGTCGCAGGTTCAGGGAGACGGAAAGCTTATTGGAGTTGAAGTTATTGAACCACTCGCTGGCATCGAGACTGTCCTCAACGCCAGGGGTCAGAGGCGGCATCTGCCGTGCGCCGTCATGGCGAGTGGCCGACTCGATCCGAATGACCTCCGCCCCGCCCCAACCCAGCATCCGAGCGGTCACCGGGGCGACGGCTCTCCATCCGAGGTCCAACACCCTTATTCCATCCAGGGGCATTTTTTTAGTCATGCGCTTCCTCAATCGCATTGGTCAGCCCAGCTACTCCGTGCGCCAACCTAGTACTTAGTTCCCAAGATAACTGATGGAAGGAAGTTGCTCTGCATACCTGTAATACCGCATTCGAAGTCTGGGTATACGTATCGTGATTTTACTAATTAAGTACTAGCAGGGTGCTGAAAAAGGGCTAGTTGGAGCCGTTTGATAGGATTAAGGTATTGGAAGCGCTCGCAATAGAAGACTCTAAGGTGCCGAACCGTGCTGGAATTGGGGCATCGGTGGCCTCCAGAGTGCCTTTTGCGGCCCTTCGGAGGCTCGATTTGCGCTGGAAGTCACACGGGTGCCCGGGCCAAGTTGGCCATACGCACCAGGTTAAAGGCGGTCACCGTCAGCTCTGCCCACATCTGGTTACGGGGAATACCTACGTATCTGAGCTTCCAACCACCACCCACGGTCTTGCTCCAGCCGAATACCTCCTCCACCCTCTTCCTTATGCGTTGGCTAATGGCGTAGCCAGGATGCCGTGTTGTCCGGCCATCAATAGCCGAGTGCTTCTTCTGGGCTACGCGAGGCGTCACGCCACGCCCCCGGCAAGCCTTCACGAAGTCGGCGGTGTCATAACCTTTGTCTCCTGCCAGGGTCACCCGGCCCTTCCGCGGCAGCCGGTCCACCATCTGCAGTGCCGCTTCCCGCTCCGCAGTCCCCGTAGCGTGAGTCACACTTATGTCGACTACCAGCCCATTGCGGTTTTCCATAAGTACGTGCCCTGCAAAACAGAGCTTGGCCTCCTTGCCCAGTCCCTTGCGCATCAGCCGTGCATCCGGATCGGTCCTGGAGGCATGGCTCTCATTACTACGCCGCTCTCCTCGAAAGTCGACATCCGGGTTTCTCCCCGATGCCGGACCATCGCCACCATCACTCTTGGGGCGGAAGCTCTTCATCGACGCCCACGCCTCAAAGAGCGTCCCATCCACGCTGAAATGCTCATCAGAGAGAAGATCGCGCCCATCGGCTTCGGCCAGCACGGCGCAGAAGAACTGGCGGGCAACGTCGTGCTCCAGCAGACGCTCCTTATTCTTGGAGAAGGTCGAGGCATCGAAAGCCGCGTCCACCACGTTCAAGTCCAGGAACCACTTGAACAACAGGTTGTACTGCAGTTGCTCGCAGAATTGCCGCTCACTGCGCACCGAGTACAAGGCTATAAGTACACAGCTCTTGAGCAGGTGCTCTGGCGGAATGGACGGGCGCCCCATCTTCGAGTACATCAGGTCAAACGTTGGCGAAAGCTCCGCGAGCGCATGGTCCACGATGGGCTTGATCTCACGGATCGGATGATCCGATGGCACCAGTTGATCAGCCGTGATCAACGAGAGCATCGTGGTCTGGGTCGCTACGTCACCGCGCATCGGGGGCCTCCTATTTCCCAACTTTCGTCTCAAAACTCATTGTATCCACCCTGCAGCAAAACGACTACTTTTTCAACACCCT
>JADFKI010000160.1 GCA_022565015.1 Chloroflexota bacterium | reverse complement strand
TGGGAGGCACCACCAGCGGAGTCGGAGACCACGAGCGGGCCATCTTCCGTTCGTCCTGTCCGACTCCTAGGAATGTATATCGCTGGACTCTCCGACTCCCTAATATTTACATCTTCGGAGTCCAACGCTGCGGACCGCCGCTGCGGAGAGCTCTGTCGAAGGACCGTAAAACCTGCAAATGAGGTTTTCGGATAGGCTTTTAGCCGATACCTGCGATGCCTGGCAGGCGTCAAGGAGATAAGGATTGGCCTCAGTCGCCAGGACCATCATGATACAGGGCACGGGCTCCTCGGTGGGCAAGAGTCTGCTGGTGACCGCGCTGTGTCGTATTCTGCGTCAGGACGGCTACGACGTGGCGCCCTTCAAGGCCCAGAACATGTCGTTGAACTCCTTCGTCACGCCCGACGGAGCCGAGATCGGCCGTTCGCAGGCCGTGCAGGCAGAGGCGGCGGGCGTGTTGCCTTCGGTCGACATGAACCCGGTGCTTCTCAAGCCGGAAGTGGACTATCGGTCCCAGCTCGTCGTCATGGGCAAGCCGGTGGGCCACCTCGAGTCCAAGAACTTCAATCGACGCAAGGAAGGCCTGTGGGAGACGGTGACCGGCGCGTTGGACCGGCTGCGGTCCGAATATGAGGTCGTCGTCATCGAAGGCGCGGGCAGTCCTGCGGAGATCAACCTGCGTCAGGGCGACATCGTCAACATGGAGGTCGCGCTGTATTCGAATTCCCCGGTGCTTCTGGTGGGAGACATAGACAAGGGAGGGATATTCGCATCTCTATACGGCACGGTATGCCTTATCGCAACCGAGGAGAGGGCGTTGATAAAGGGGGTCGTAATCAACAAGTTCCGAGGAGACGTAGAAATATTGAAGCCGGGGCTGAATCAGCTCGAGGAGATGATCGACGTGCCCGTGCTCGGAGTAGTGCCCTATTTTAGGGACATCTACATCCCCGAGGAGGACTCGCCCAGCGCCGAGAATATTTCCCATGCGACAGACGATGCCGTGCTCGACGTCGCCGTGATCGCCTTGCCTCATATCGCCAACTTCGACGACTTCGATCCCCTGAAACGAGATGCCGGTGTGAACCTCAGGTATGTGCGCTCCCTCGATGACCTGGGCAGCCCGGACCTGGTCATACTGCCGGGCACCAAGACAACGGTCTCCGACCTCAATTATCTGGACCGGTCCGGACTGGCGAAACGCATAAGGCAGCTTGCTCGCGACGGCACCGCCGTTATCGGCATCTGCGGAGGTTACCAGATGCTTGGAGAGTCCATACGGGACCCCCTTGGGGTTGAGTCCGATAATCCCGAGGTGCGCGGACTGGGACTGCTGCCGGTAACCACGACGTTCGTGCCCGAAAAGGAGACGCACCAGGTGGTCGGGACCTCAGCGTCCGGCGTCGGACTGCTCGAGGGAAGCGAAGGCCTGTCCTTCGAGGGCTACGAGATCCACATGGGTAATTCCAGGCCGAGCAATGAGCACTCGGAAAATAACCGACCATTTCGCATCGCAACTCGATCAGGCGTGCCCGTGGATGGTTTCGATGGCGCGTTGAGCGAGGACGGATGGGTCCTCGGGACGTATGTCCACGGGCTCTTCCTGAACACCGAGCTCAGGCGATCAATACTCTCTCGGATAGCGTCGCGAAAGGGCGTTGGGACGGACTTCACAGCCGACGATTTCTCTCAGAGCGAAGAGTTCGACAAGCTGGCCGCGCTGATGAGAGACAGCCTGGACATGGATGCCATATACGCGATTGCCGGGTTGGGCTAATTCCTCCGGTGCTTTTTGACTAGCCGGCCAGGGTCTTTGTGGGTTTCGGTTTCACCGGCAGCTCCAATTCCACTTCTCCCACTGTAACGTGGTCGGCATGGGCAAAGTTCAGGTCTTCAAGGTCATCCTCTGAAGGCTCTACGAATAGAAGCTCAAGCGATTCCTTAGCGTTCTCAAGTGCCTGTCGAGGTGAATCACCGCTCGTATTACAGCTGGGGAAGGATGGAATATACGCTACGTACCCGTCTTCGTCCGGGATAAGTATGACCGTGACTTTATGTCTGCCCATTTGCAGCAACCCTTCTCTAGGCCCTCTCGTTGTAAAAATAATGTGGCGTTCCCCTGTCCAGCTCCCAGCCCTCGAACCAGCGTTGAATGTGGGGCAGTAGCTCGCGGCTCAGGTCGCCCCTTCGTCTCTCCGCGGGACTCAGCGGCCGGGCCAGCGTCTCCTTGAACCTGCCGATGATCTCCGCCTTGTCCAGCTTCTGGAAGCGTCCTCCCCGCAGCAGTACGTCGCCGTCGACGATGACCGTGTCGACGTCTATCCCCTTGCCCCTATAGACCAGAGCGTCCACTATGTCGGTATCTGGGTCGAGGTATGGCTCCTCGATTCGGTCAAGCCTGACTAGCACCATGTCCGCTCGCTTACCGGGCTCGAGCCTGCCGATCTGCTCTTCGAACAACGTGACCTTCGCGCCGTTGACCGTCGTGAGGTCCAGAATCTGGTGTGAAGTGAGCGCGGGGCTGGCGACTCCGGGAACGCGATGTATCTTCTGCGCGACCCGCATCTCCTGCAGGATGTCGTTGTCGTCGTTCAGTCCGGCCTCGTCGATGCCGATCGCGACCGTTACGCCCTTCTCCAACAGCACATTGAGGGGCGCCACGCCGCTCTTCAGCCTCAGATTCGAGCTTGGATTGGAGCATATGGCCGTGCCGGTCTCGGCCAGGATATCTATGTCGGCCTCGGTGAGCCATACGCCGTGAGCGCAGGAGACCTCGGGGCCGAGAAAGCCGAGGTCCGCGAGATGGGCCAGCGGCGTCTTGCCCCAGTTTCGCGCGCCGTACATCTTCTGGTAGACCGTCTCCTGCAGATGTATGTGGATTCCCGTGGAGTGCCGTGTGGCGAACTCCTTGATGGCCCGGAGCATCTCGTCGGAGCACCAGTGGACGTTGTGCGGGCTGATGAAGACGCGGGTGCGGTCCGACTGCTTCTTGTCGATAAGCTCGGCGGTCACGGACAGGTGGTCCTCCAGGGAGATAGGCCTGCCGCCCAGATAGTCTCTTATCCCCTGGGCGAGCGTCGCCGGAAGCGTAGCCAGAAAACGCTCGTCGTCTTCGTACACGAGGTGGTTCTGGTCCCGGTGCGAAAGCGAGAATGCGACGCGCATCCCGGAGTCCTCGTAGGCCTCGATGATGCGTGCGCCCGACTCGTACAGGCCCGCGTCCGACGGCAGCCGGGCCATCATGTGGTTGTGCATGACCGTGGTTATGCCCGACTCAATCATCTGCATGGCGCAGTACAGGGTGTCCAGGTAGGGGTCGACGTCGCGCAGCGCCCAGCGTGCGATGATCCATGTCTCCAGCGGCATGTCCAGCGTGCCGAGCTGAAACGGCGTGAGACCGACATGATGATGGGCGTTCACCAGTCCGGGTATCACGGCGAAATCGGAGGAGCCTATCTCTTCGTCGGGCTGGTGCCTGGACCTTATTTCCTCGTAGGGACCGACCTCGATGATCTCGCCGTCCCGCTGGAACACCGCGCCATTCTCGATTATGTTGCTGGTGTTCTCATCGATGACGCCCGTGACGACGTATCTGCCGCGTACTATCGTTGAAGCCAAAGCGCCCTCCTGAATTTTGTAAACCTACATCTATCAGATCGTATTGGCAGATGTAGAAAAAAAATCTATTCGTCCGCCGACCGCCTGGCGGCCCCGTAATACAGCGAGTTAAAGAGTATCTTGTAGGTCCCCCTGGCCTGGGCGCGGAAATTCGGACGGAAGCCGATCAGGACTACCTCGCCCTTGCCCAGGGGCACCGTAACGATCGCCGCCTTTCCGTACAGATGTTGAGGCCCTATCAGCAGGCCGCTCAGCAGTGGACTGCGGAGGGGGAACTTTCCGATGACGCGCCCCTCCTTTGTCTCGAAGGCCGGTCCGTTCACGAACATCACCGCAGCCGGGTCGGGCATGCCGTAGGCGATGGGATGCTTCGAGTCCAGGAAAACGCTGAGCAGACTACCGGGCGCGTAAAACTCCGCGTGCGGCAGGCCGGACAGGCAGTTCTTTACCGGAAGCTCCAGGTGCTGGATCGCCCACCGGGCCGCGCCATCCCAGGCGATCAGCGTTCCCCCCTTCTCTACGAACTCCCTCAGCCTTTCCGCCCCACGGTCTCCGATGCCTCCGGAGTAGTCGGGGTGATAGCTCGCCGAGCTGTGGCCATGGTGGATCTGCCTCGTCCACTGGTGAGGCAGCACTATGGCATCGAACTTTTCTTGAAGCGAACCATCCTGTATGTCATGGTTCCCGAGAGAGGTGTATTCGAACTCGTACTGCTCGAGGACAAAGCGAGTCCAGCCCTCTTCCGGGGACGGAACGTAGCTCTTGTACAGTCCGACGCGGGGCTGTATAAGGTCATAGCCTGGGAATTCGGGCGCGTCTGAAACGGCATCGAATCTTTGCATGGTCTCGCTTGCTATATTTCCGATGGCATCAGACACACCGGATGCAGCATCAACGACAAATGTCCCCTGAGGGTAGTGCTGGTTGCCGACCCGAATAGGCTCGCGGGCCCATCTTACTTTTGCACCGAGGGAAAGCAGTCTGTTCACGGCGCGGGCGCAGGCGTTCGACTCGGGACGTAACAGGTACGCGGCTGCAGATTCTCCCATCGCCGCGTTGATCGCGCCCGCAGGAGGTTCAAGCCTGCTCACTCGCTTTAGCTCGGCCTTGAAAGGCGCCTTGACCTCGATCGCGTTCACGCCCATCTGAAGCGGAAGGTTGTGAGTCGTTACGTCGTAAGGCGTCTTGGGCGGGCCGTCGGAGTGAGTGCGCAGGTCCGGGTACTTCTGGGCCTCGAGCAAGGTCTTGGCAAATGAGCCGTAGGGCTGCATCGTCAGCACCGCCATCGTGCCCGGAGGATACGTCTGCCCGTCCGCCTCGAAGACCTCCGTGGCCTGGTGGATTTCCACCTGCGCCGTCCGGAGCACGGACATGAGCTCGTGCGACGCCACGGGGTCGCGCTGGACCTGCGGAATGAGAAAACCCGAGGGGTTCTCGAGGACGCCGGTCGCCCTCTTCCCCACCCTGTAGAAGTTGCGCAGCCACTGGTCTCTATAGCGCGCGCCGTTATCCAGACAGGCCATTACCGCCGAGAAATCGTACTCCACGATGTCTCGCAGGCTCCAGCGGCCGCCCTTCCAGGGCAGTGGGTGGTTCCAGGACTTCTGTGCCGGGTACTCGCCTCTGGACGGTTTCATCTGACCGGGGTGCACCTCGACGGGCGTCGCGATTCGGACTCCCGCCACCTCGGACAGCAGCCGGATGCCTCCGTGGTAGTGCGAGTATGTCCGGCTGGGGCTGTAGGCATCGTAGACGACGTTGACGGCGACTCCCGCCTTGCCCTCAGCCGTTAGCTCCGAGGCTACGGCGGACCCCAGCATCGAGAGCTCGCCCTGTAGTATCGGGTCTACGTTGGGTCCGACCGGGTCGACGAAGGGCGGCAATATCATTCGCATGCCGGTGGATCGGGTCTGATGCAGGTCGTAGAGAATCTGCGGGTGCCAGGCGTTGAGGCAGTGCTCGACTACGAGTCTCGTCTCGGCCTGCGTGAACATGAACCAGTCGCGGTTGTTGTCGTGGCCGGTGTACTTCTGGTAGAGAAACGGGGGCATCGCGCCTTCGTAGCTGGTGCCGATGCTCGCGTCATACCACTCCTTGACGCTTATCAGGCCGTCGGGATTGAGCGAGGGGAGCAAGAGCACGATGACGTTGTCCAGGATGCGCTTGACCCGCTCGTCGTCGCTGGTGGCGAGGTGGTGGCCCAGCAGAAGAGACATCTGCGTGGCGCCGACCTCCGTCGCGTGAATGCTGCACGAGATCGCGACTATGGCCTTTCCGTCCGCGATCAGCCTCTCGGCTTCAGCGTCGCTCGATATCGTGCGGGGGTCGGCAAGGCGGTCTTGAATGTGTCGGTACTGCTCCAGTCTCGCCATGTTTTCCGGCGAGGATACCGTGACCATGAGAAAGGGATTGCCTTCCGTCGACTCGCCGATCACCCGCGACTGCAGGCGGTCCGAAGCGCCGTCCAGCATCTTAAAATACTCGAGCACCTGCGGCCATCCAGCGAGCTTGCGGTCCTGACCGACCTCAAAGCCCAGGAACTCTTTCGGGTCAAGTATCGATCTTGTTTCAGCTGACGTCATATATCATCCGTTGAATCTCAGCTAATTCTTAAACGCTGTAAGACTCAGTCCGTTCCGCTTTTTCGCCGCCGTTTCGGACGGCTTCCTGTCAAATCGTACTTGACACCGCAGTTTGCTGCAACTGGACTAAGGCACGTACTATTACGAGTCAGTATCCGTGACGGAGCTTGACGCCCGACCGGGATTCGCGGCAGGGCGTTGGAGATGAAGCCGAAAGCCTGTCCGCCGCCGTCGTCGAGCAGGCCCAAGTCGGATAGATTGATTTGTCTCGCGACGATTTGCGTAAAATTCAACCATCACGTTCGGGACCAACAATCCACAGGATTTAGACAGTGTTTTTGAAGCTACTGCCAAGAGACACAGGCTGGAGGTCTTTCACTATTCAAGTCTAGGGCCTTGCTCTATAATTCGACTGGCTTCAACGAGAAGTCTCTCCCTCCGGTGATTCACAGCCGCATAAAAGTAATCGCCAAAGCGGACCCGATAATCCTTATTTGGAATACTTTGCTTAAAATTTAGGCGAATAATAGACCATAATCGAGGAGAAAAATGAAGAAATTTTTACTTCTATCCGTTGGATTTGTAACGCCTACCCCGGAAATCATGGAGGCCTGGGGAAAGTGGTTTGGATCAATTGCAGATAAGACGGTCGATAGTGGCGGTTTTACTTCCGGAATAGAAATTACTCGTGAGGGAACCAAAGAGTTGCCGCTAGGATTGGAATCGATAACCGGTTATTTGGTAATTAACGCAGAGGACATGGATGAGGCAGAAAAAATCGCTAAGACCTGTCCGATAATTACGGGCATAAGGGTTTACGAAGCAATGTCAATGTAGGGCCAATTATGAGGGAAGTGCAAAACTCTCATCAAGAAAGAAGGGGCTTCAAATGAAACCCCTTCGTACAAGTATAAAAAAGACCCAACAATTCCGATTATTAATACTTAGCTATTTCAGCTCAACGAGTATCAGACGGCCCTCCTCTGATCCCAGAAGCTCTACCGTGTGCTCCACAGGCTCCAGATACATCACCTCACCTGCTTTTAGCTCGGCTTCCGCGCTCTCACCATTAGGAAATGTGAATTTCATTTTAGTGTCGGCGAGAGCAATGGCAACCTGGTTCGGATGTGAATGCATGCCGGTAATCAGGCCCGGGCTGCCACCGGCCTCTAACACACGAACTCGATCGTTCTCGAGTACAGTCTTATAGACGTGGGGTGCAACGTTAACAGGGTCTCCAGCCATCAGAAAGCCTCCTTTCTACTTTAAACTATGGTAGCGGCGCAATATTAACACTTCAAGCGAGCATTGTACATAACGACAGTCCAGGCCCATGCTACCTTTGTTTTGCACCTCCCTCAATTATTTCTAGCGACACATATATGGGGCCGTTTTGCGGCCCCATCTTCGTACAAGTCGTCTATATCAATTCAGATGCTTTGCCCAATAATCTTTTCAAGAGCTCACAGCTAGGCGGGCCTCAGACCCACCCCATGTCGTGAACGAAAGAAGATGCTTCATCTCCGTGAGCAGCTCTTATGGCTTTATGTTGGGATTGAGTCGGAACAGGTTCTGTGGATCATACTTCTGTTTCAGGGACACGAGACGGCTGTAGTTCTCGCCGTACGATATCGGAACGCGGTCTGCCTTGTCGTCACCCGCGATATGGTTAATGTACGCGCTGCCGTCGGTGATCTCCTCGATCTGGCTCCAGTGACTGCGTGTCCACGCGATGTGGCGATCGGACTCCGCAGCATCGGTCCACTGCGTGATGATATTAAAGTCCCACTTGCTCTCTCTCGATCCAAAGGCGGTGTCGCCGAGCGGAACACGCGTCGCCGCTCCGTGTATGTTGAAGAAAAGGATCTGCGTCATGGGCGAGCTGAACGAGGACGCTGCCCCTATGAGCACGTCCAGAAGCTCGTCGTCGAGCGTCTTTGTGAAACCGGACTTCCAGTACCGCTGAATGCCGTGTATCGCCATCGGGTCGTCCAACATGCTCTGTCGCGTCATATATGGCATCGGCTGAACGAGATCCGCCAGAGGCTCGCCAAACTCCCGGGCGGGCGCCAGCACCTTTTCGCCTTCTTCTATCGGGCCGTTATAGCCCAGGATCAATGCTACGACGGGCTGTCCCTCCGGAGACGTAAGCATTCCTGCGTACGCGTCGGCCTCGTCGGGCAGATTGGATGAGAACTCGCGATAGAACTGAAGGACTTCCTTAGCCTTGTCGAACGGGTGGAGCATAAGACCTCCGAGCACCATGGGCCCGACCGGATGCAGCCTGTACTCGAAA
>JADFKI010000159.1 GCA_022565015.1 Chloroflexota bacterium | reverse complement strand
CAACACATCTTCTAGATCTGTAAGGTTCTCGACTCTTCCAATAGAAAGGCCGAAGGTCAGATCCCGCTTTAGGTTGGCTAGAACACGTAATTCATCTTTCAAGATCTCGTTAAAAAGTCTATGTTCCCAAGCAATTGGCTTTTCTAGGAATAGACGTAAGGCATTCGCACTTATTGAATCCAGGCTAGCAGTTAATTCAGTTGATGATAGGCGCCCGCGGATTTCCAAGGCATTCATAAAAAGATACGCCAACTGCCTTCTCAGAGTGGAAATAATATCTTGAGCGCTTTCAAATGAGAATGTCCATATGTCGCCAGAGGATCTAATCGACTCCACAAACTCGAACAGCTTCGTAGAATCTACTACAGAATCGAAATTGCCCGCCGGGTTATCCCTCCAGACTGAAAGCATATCTGAAATCGACTTCTGGACGAAAATATAAATGGGAATTCCTTTCGACTTCGCCTTCAAGAATTCAAGGTTGGTAATCGATGTTCCATCGTTGTTTAGAGAACCATAGCGACCACCCACAACAAGAACGAATATATCCGCACGATTCCCGACAACTCTTATGCAGTTATCGATCGTGTTTTGATCTGGATTAATCGGAAAGGTGTTGTGTTCCGATAGCACCGGCTCCAACCCCAGTGATTCAATGAATTCACTCAAGTCTCTTCTGATTTGAGCAAGGTCGTAAAATGTAGAGCTTACAAAGACTGAAGGTGATCGGTCTGAAGCCATGGCGACTTTTCTCCGTGACGTTGATTATGCAGTTTGGCACTATGAAAATGATACCACAATGCACAGATCATTTGATCGCAAAACAAGAAGGGCACACCGACATGTCGGGGCGCCCCTTATTATCAGGAGGAGTTCTGCCGTTTAGCCAAAAAACTACTCGCGGGGCGGCGGCGCGCCCTCGTCGTCGTCCGTGAAGACGTGGAGGTTCTCGGCGTTGGTGATGGCCAGGCGCAGCGAGCTCTCGTTGCCCACGCAAACGATGTGGTGGCGCAGTCCCTTGGGGACGTACATGATGTCCCCGTCCTTGACGTTGTAGATGGGCCGCTTCTCGCCCAGGTCCCACGTCAGCTCGCCCTTGAGTATCGTCCACCACTCGTCGAAGTCGGGGTGCCAGTGGGCGTTGTTCTCCATGCCGGGCCCGTGGCAGATGAGATTGGCCTTGTTGAGGTCGTCGTCGATGAGGGAGGTCGACCACGCGGGCTCGCCAAAATGGGCCATGACGTCGCTGAGCTTGCTGTGAATCATGTTGGGCGGCAGCTTCTGGTCGGGCAGGGGAATGAGATTGCTGCTGCGCTCGTTCTTGTGGCTGTGGTCCGAGCCAATCTTGCTGATGTGCAGCCGCACAGACGACTCGTCGCCCACCGTCCTGATAAGATGGCGCGTGCCGGCCGGACTCATGACCACGTCGCCCTTGGTCGCTCGGAACGTCTCGTAGTCGCCGATCTCGAACTCAAGCTCGCCCTTCAGAATCACCCAGAACTCGTTGAAGTCGGGATGATAGTGGTCGTCGTTGCTCTTTCCCGGCGGGTCGCAGATCAGGCCCGCGGCGTTGCGCCCGTCGACGAACAGGCGCTCGTACCACGGGGCCTCGCCCTTGCTCGCGATGATCTCGCTGGTCTTGATGTGAATGGGTTCGGTGCTTACTTCCACCATTTTCTTCTCCTCTTATTCACTTTCCCCTGTCATTCTGTCCGACCCTTCGGACCGTTTCAACGGAGAGCCGAGCGAAGAATCTGGTGTGGGGCCCGTCGACTGCGATTTCAGCGACGGCCCTATAATTCAACTCTTCTCCAATCTATGGGGAAAAGAATAATTCGATTTGACGGACGCACGCTATAATACCGCACAGCAATTAGAAAATACAGGTCACGTTCCTCAACAGGAGAACAACCATGACCATGTCGGCGCACGAGCGACACATCCCCTTCGAGGGCGTTCACAACTTTCGCGATCTGGGTGGCTACCAGACAACGGACGCACGCACGATACGCCGGCGCACCCTGTTTCGAAGCGGCGAAATGCAGAACATGACGGAATCCGACTTCCGGATATGCCTGCCCACTCGTTTGAGTCCAGACCAGAATCCATGCAGATGCTGCTGGATTACATAACGCGAATACGGCTCTATGAAGGGCTACGTCCTGGCTCATGGTGCCCACGAAGGCCTGTTTACCGCCGTGGAAGAGACTCTTCTCGAGTAAATATAGGTTGTTGCCAAAGCAACGATTTCGGCCGCATTAGTTGCGTTTACACCGATCTTCATTAAATTACGGGCTGGATCGGGTTGAAAGACGGTCTTCCAGTTCAACCCGGCAGCGGCATGAGGACTAAGAGCCTATCCGAAAACTGCCACGAATGGTTCGACAAGCTCACCACGAACGGGCAATCTTCCGTTCGTCCTGTCCGACTCTTCAAACAGAATATCTTCGGACTCTCCGACTCCTATGAGGAATATCTTCGGAGTCCGATCCATCGGACCGCTTCTGCGGAGAGCATTGTCGAAGGACCGTAAAACGTCAAATTAAGGTTTTCGGATAGGCTCTAAGCGCCCGCCGCAGACGAAGGCGACGCCATGCCCGTATAATAGGCGAAGCACCTACCCAGGAGGCACCCTATGTCCCCGCAATCCGCGCCGTACGGCTCGTGGAAGTCGCCGATAACGTCGGACCTCATCGTCTCCGAGTCCATATCCATCACCGGCATCGCCATCGACGGCGACGACGTCTACTGGATCGAGATGCGCCCGTCTGACAACGCCCGCAACGTGGTCGTGCGCCGCACCCCCGACGGCAAGACCGAAGACGTCACGCCGTCGCCCTTCAACGTGCGCACCACGGTGCACGAGTACGGCGGCGGCTCTCTGGCGGTCAGCGACGGCGTGCTCTACTTCTCCAACTTCGACGACCAGCGTCTGTATCGCCAACAGCTCGGGGATGAGCCGACGCCCCTGACGCCCGTGGCGGACATGCGCTACGCGGACGGCGTCGTGGACAAACGCCGCAACCAGATGTACTGCGTGCGCGAGGACCACACCTCACCGTGGCAGGAGGCGGTCAACACGATCGTGTCCATTGACCTCGCGACCGGCAGCGCACGCACACTCATCTCCGGCAGCAATTTTTATTCCAGCCCGCGCTTGAGTCCCGACGGCGCGAAGCTCACGTGGCTGTCCTGGAACCACCCTAACATGCCCTGGGACGGCACGGAGCTCTGGGTCGGGGAAATCGCCGGCGGCGGAAGTCTGGGCGACCGGAAACTCGTGGCCGGTGGCACAGCCGAGTCGATATTTCAGCCCGAATGGTCTCCGGGAGGCGTCCTGCACTTCGTCTCCGACCGCACCGGCTGGTGGAATATCTTTCGCGAGACGGCAGACGGCGCCGAGAATCTCTGCGAGCGAGACGCCGAGTTCGGGTTGCCGGGCTGGGCCTTCGGAGAGTCTACATACGGCTTCGCGTCCGAGACCCGCATCGTCTGTGCATACAATGTCAAGGGCTCGTGGACCATCGCGGACCTGGACACGGGCTCCAAGACCCTGCAGGATGTTCCGACGCCTTTTACAGACATCGGCAGGCTGGGACTCAAGGTCACACCAGACCGCATAGTATTCACGGCGGGCTCGCCAACCACGCCAATGACGCTGATGCACCACGACCTGCGGACGGGCGAGACGACGCCTTTACGTCGCTCAACCGAGGTTGCGGTCGATGAGGGCTACCTGTCCGTTCCCGAAGCCATCGAGTACCCCACGGAGAATGGGCTGACGTCCCACGCCTTCTTCTATCCGCCCAAAAACAGCGATTTCTCCGGCGATTCCGACGAAAAGCCGCCGCTTCTGGTGATGAGCCACGGCGGACCGACAGACGCTACGACCAGTACGTTGAGTCTCATGACGCAGTACTGGACAAGCCGGGGCATAGGAGTGCTCGACGTCAACTACGGCGGCAGCACGGGCTACGGCACGGAGTACCGTCGGAGGCTAAACGGCAACTGGGGCATCGTGGACGTCGACGACTGCGTAAATGGCGCGAGGTATCTCGTGGAGCGCGGCGACGCCGACGGCGACCGCCTCATCATTCGCGGCGGCAGCGCTGGCGGCTTCACGACGCTGCTGGCACTGACGACGCGGGACGTCTTCAAGGCCGGCGCGAGCTACTATGGCCTCAGCGAGCTGGAGTCGTTCGTAAACGACACGCACAAGTTCGAGTCTCGCTACCTGTTCACGATGATCGGCCCCTATCCCGAGCGAAAGGACCTCTATTACGAGCGCTCGGCGATAAATCACGTAGACAAGCTGTCGGTGCCCATGATCATGTTCCAGGGGCTGGAGGACAAGATAGTGCCGCCAAGCCAGGCCGAGGTAATGCTGGCCGCGTTACGCGATAAGGGGCTGCCGGTGGCCTACGTGCCCTTCGAGGGGGAGCAACACGGGTTCCGCAAGGCCGAGAACATCAAGCGGGCGCTGGACTGCGAGCTCTACTTCTACTCCCGCGTCTTCGGCTTTGCCCTGGCCGAGGCCGTGGAGCCGGTGGAGATCGAAAATCTGAGGTGAAAGGCCTAGCAATCTCTATCGAATGAGTTGAATTTCAACGCCGATAGTAAGTTGGGACCAGGCGCGGTCGGCCGTGAGAACTGCAATGCCAAGGCTTCGCGCCAGGCTCAGGCAACATCTGTCGCCCAGGGACAGGCCCAGGCCTCTAGTAGAGGCCCGCAAGAAACCGGCTTGGTAAGCCTGCGCCTCATCCAACGGAAACACACGGAAGGGAAGTTCACGCACGATATCATATACTTGTTCTTCACTGATGTCTTTATCCGCCAGTCGAGCAACTACTTCGGATAGATTAACTGCACTGACTGCCGACCGAGTTAATACATCGGCTACAATATCGGCGCCAGTCTCGGAGTTCAAAACAGCCATCAAAGCGGAAGAGTCCAGCACAACCTCACTCCCGCGATTCACGAGCTGCTTCTCTCCTGCGCTCCTGAATCAGCTCATCAACGAGACTCACACCTTCGGGCACGAAGCGCCTGACTATCTCCTGCGCCCGCCTGACTGCTTCTCTGACGGTTGTTATCTTTATCTCACCGTCCTTGAATGAGACGATAATCTCGTCGCCGGGCTCGATGCCGAGCCTTTTTCTGTATTCGGCAGGGATTACGACTCTACCACCCTTGCCTAATTTTGTCTTAATTACTGCCATATGACACCTCTGTGATATTATACCACTGATATCAGACCTGCCATATATTTGCAATCGTGACAGCCCAACGTATCCGGTTGAATGCCGACTTAATGCCAGCGTATCAAGAGTTGCACGCCTCGCGTCACCCTGTCAGACTCCTGAAGCTGAATATCGACGGACAGGGCGACAGGGCATAGCCGTTCTATCTCCCCAGCGCCTTGGCCAGCGCCGAGCCGTGGTGCTTGCACCACTCGTGGATGACCTCGACGTCCCACCCGATGCAGAAGTGCTTGACCCCCATCTCGATGTAAGGCTCCGCGCCTCGGGAGTCCGGCAGCTCCACGCGGGGCGCTATGCCCATCCGCAGCGACGTCTCGATGGTCTTGCGCTCGGCCTCCTTCACCCTGGGGTGGTCCCACTGTCCGGGCAGACCGATGCTCATAGAGTAGTCGGCGGGGCCGAACTGCACCATGTCCACTCCTCCGACCGAAAGTATTTCCTCCAGCTGCTCCAGAGCCGACTCTTTTTCGATCATGAGCGCCACGACGCAGCCCTCCAGCGCCTTGACATAGCCCTCACCGCCGACCTCCATCACGTAGCCAACGTCGCGGCGCATGCCCACGCCAACGAGCCCGCCCGTGCTGGGCGACTCCGCCCTGGCCGACGCGACGGCGTTCCTGGCGTCGTCAGGCGTTCGAATGTCGGCGAACAGGAGGTTCTGAATGCCCGATCCCAGGGCCCTAACCCCGAGGTACGTCCGGGGTTGCTGCTCGATCTTCATCATTGACGACATGTTGTCGAAGAGGTCGACGGCCCTGCCAAAGTTCTCCAGTGATGCCAGGTCGTATGGCGCGTACTCCCCGGAGAACTCGATGTAATCGATAGCGCCGCTGTAGCCGATTACCTCCACCATGCCGGGCCAAATGCTGTGGATGTGGGTCCCGACGCTATGCTTGTCCTCGTCCAACAGCTCGCGCAACACGTTTCTTCTCACATCAAGCTCCTCGTAAAGAATTTCAGATGGGCTGTATGATACGCTATCGCTCCACAACTCCCACTCCTAACCTTCGCAAACCGTCGAAACCTACATTGTCGCTTCATGGGTTCTTTGATGCCATGTTCTCCACGCCTCCAAGGATTGGAATTAGCGTTACCGAAGTCATTTAAGCATAGCTTGACGCGAATCGACAGGAATACGTACCGTAATGCTCTACAAGGCTTAGGAGAACGCCCGTCGGTGTTAGCAACACCCCGGCCTGCTGCCGATCAGGACACACCTGGCCAACAGTGTAAGCATAATGCCTGCTTGCCTTACTCGGCTGCGGGCCTGCTGTCTATGTGCCGCGCAGGTAAGCCGCGGAGGTTGAAAGAAGCATAAATGTCCAACTTCGAAAGGCTGCTGGAACGACACAGGATCGAACTCCAACACGCACTGCACAACTTCGAGGTGTGGAAAACGTTGGAGAACCGAGATGACGAGACTGCGCGCGTGTTGAACGCCTTCAGAGGTTTCTTCAACCTTACCATTGAGGCAATAAAAACACAGTTCGTCATAAACATAATGAACATCGCGGGAAGCGACTACAGGCTCCCAAACGTTCATCGGCTCCTCAAGATGATCGATCGTGATGAAGCACTGGCCCCAGATCTGGACACACGTGTGATTCGCAAGCGGCTCAAACAACTCCGCCCGATCATCTTGAAACTGAAGACGCTACGTGATAGGAGGGCCGCACACTGGGACATGGAAACACCGCCGGAAGACCCGACATTAGGCGAGGTGGAAACGATACTCAGAGGGCTTGAGACGATCTTCCACGAGATCACCATGGCGGCTCAGCCTGGCCATCATTGGCCTCTGACCTATTCGGAACATAGTCATACTGAATCGTTTCTGAGAACGTTAAGGGAGTCGTGGGCCAAAAAACGAGCTCAGTGATTATAAATAGGGATGCGCGAACCATGACAACAACAAAGCCCAGAGCGGTGCACTTCGGTGACGAGCGCGGCAAGGCCTTGCATTAGGACATGCCAGCTTCTCCCGGCACCCCCGGCGGCGGCTTCGAGGCGAATCGTTGGCCCGCTCAGCTGCCGACCTTTTGAAGCGCGGCGTCCTCAGCCGAGAAGTCCCAGCGCTCTTTATTGAGGCCCGACTTCACCCACCAACGATAGGTCATCTCCAGCCCGTCGCGCATGTGGTAACGCGGCGTCCAGCCGAGATCTCGTCGGGCCTTATCCGTGCTGTAGCACTGGCTGGCCCTCCACTCGTAGGGATAAAACTCCTGGCCCAGAGCTTCATATTCCGCGGGCTCGACGTTCACGATATCCGGCTTCACGCCCATGACATCGGCGATAACGTGCACATATCCCGTCGTGGTTATCAGGTCGGGGCTCGCGATGGTGTAAGCCTCGCCGACGACGTTATCGCCGCTCGCCGCCGCCAGGAAAGCCTCTGCGAGGTCGTCTACGTGTACGAGGTGGATCAGGTTGAGGCCGTCGCCGGGCACGATTATTTTGCGTCCTTGCGACAGGCGGGTGAAGAAGCTGAACTCCCGCGCGGCGATGTAGTTGTCCGGGCCGTAGACGTAGGGAGGGCGAATGAACGTCACGGGGAAATCCCGAACCCGGTGCGCTTCTCTTAATAAATCCTCGCAGGCGATCTTGTCGGTGGGATACTTGCGGGACGAATCTCTATCGAGCGGGAAGTCTTCCGTAACGGGATAGGTATGACCGGGAGCGTACACCGCCGTCGTGCTGCAGAACACGAAGCGTCCTACGTTGCCATCAAGAGCACTCAGCACCGGTTTCAGACTATCGGGGTCGTATCCCGAGATGTCGAATGCGACGTCGAAGGACAGCCCGCCCAGCGCCTTTGCGACCTGGCCACTATCGTACCTGTCCGCATGGAGCCGATTGACTTCGGTCGGCAGGTCCACGCTCGTTTGTCCTCGATTCAACACCGAGACTTCGTGTCCCTTTTCAACGAGGAGCCGCACCAGATGCAGCCCTATAAACCTGCTGCCCCCGAGAACGAGTGTCTTCATGTAGGCACACTTCGTTCATCTTTTGATGGCTGCTCTTCGTTGGAAATCAGAATTTCCGGAACTTCAATTTCAACGTCTCCCACTACGACGTGAACCGCCTGAACGTTGTGGGGTACGGTGTCATTCGGCCGTTTTTCCGCGTATCTCTCTAGAATCAGTTCCAGGGCCTCTTTTGCGTTTGCGAATGCCTCTGTGGGTGTCTTGCCCCAGGTGGTGCACTCTGAGTAATGCGGCACTACTACCTGGTACCCGTCATCGTCCGGTATGAGCACCACTGGGAATTTTAATCTGGGCATT
>JADFKI010000158.1 GCA_022565015.1 Chloroflexota bacterium | reverse complement strand
CTTTTGGGTGAAGTTGGTCTGAATGAGCCATTTTAGCGTCATCATAGATCCTTCGAAGTGAATAAAGATATTATGAGACGAGATGGAGTATTTTAGATGGCATTTGACAACATCAGCGAGCGGTCGTACAGTTGTGCCATCCCTGAGTGGAGCGTTTACGAGGGCACTGGATTCCATCTGGGAAATATCAGGTTATATGCACCTAATCTTCAGTCGGCTGGTTGCGCAACAACCCTGGCGGTATGCCGCCCTGGAGTCCAAGATGAGGAAGATTCGAACCGCCGTCCTCGGCGGTGGCCGGAACTCTCGCCCGAGCCTCAAACCAGACAGCAACGGGATTCCCTCCTGTGAAGTGGCTCGAAAAGCACAGACACGGGTTGCGGTCATCGACAGCACAGCATACGATATCCTACGGGGCAATTTATGACCAACGAGGAAATTCGGCGAATGACGAAGGGCGGAATCCTTCTAGTACTGGCATGCTTCTTCGCGGTTGGTCTGAACACCGGACCCGCTCAGGCTGACGAGGGCTCGAGTCCAATGGGTCCGAGCTTCGTAGGGTTTGCTCCAAACAAGATAGTCGTCAGATTTAGCGACGCGGTCACGAAGTCTCTCGATGACTCAGCCTTGGCAACGGGCACGACCGGGCATCCCGCTCTGGATCAGCTGGGAAAGCGCCACGACGTCGTCGGCATCCACCAGCAGTTCCCTGGAGTCGGGCCACAAGTTCTGCAAGGTCGCGAACTAGACCTTTCCGGTTGGCACAAGATCCAATTCGCAGATTCGGTCGACGTCGAGGCCGTCGCGAAGGAATACAAATCGCTTCTTCAGGTAGAGGATTCACAGCCAATCGGCATTCACGCGATCGACGTCATGCCCAACGACTCCTTTTTCAAGGATAACGGCGCGCTGCCCGACCAGTGGTTCCTGGACCAGGCCAACGATGTTGATATGGATGGGCCCGAAGCCTGGGACATCGAGACCGGCGACGAGAGTATCATCGTTGCCGTTCTGGACACCGGCGTTCGCTACTTCCACAAAGACCTTGGCGGGGCTAACGCGAGTTTCGCCGATCCCACTAACGTGGACGGCAACGTCTGGGTCAATTTGGCGGAAATGAACGGCATTGCGGGTTTCGACGACGATGGAAACGGCTATGAAGACGACGAGCTCGGCTGGGACTTCGTGGACGGAATTGTCCCTTGCTCGCCTGGCGAAGACTGCTCTACTGAAGATAACGACCCTCGTGACTTTGACGGCCACGGCACGCATGTCGCGGGGATAATTGGGGCGCTGAATAACAACGGCTATGCTACGGCCAGCGCTGCCGGTGGCTGGGGAAACGGCACTCTGGAGGCCGCAGGTAACGGCGTCAAAATAATGTCTCTCAGGATAGGCTGGTCCGCACCAAACGGCGCCTTCGTCGGCATGGACTTCGCGGCGCAGGCCCTGGTCTACGCAGTGGAAAACGGCGCGACCCTCGCGAACGGATCGTGGGGCTCTTCCAACACCGGCGGAATCGCCGCCGCAATGGACTTCTTTACGGCTAGCGGAGGATTATTCTTTAATGCTGCGGGCAATGGCAACTCGGACACCCCTCCCTACCTCGGCACCCGCTCTGACGTGATAAGCGTCGCATCCACTGATGAGGTAGACGGCAAGTCCTCCCTTTCCGACTTCGGCTCATGGGTCGATATTGCCGCCCCGGGTACCTCCATACTGAGCCTGTACCATGTTTCGAGCGATCCAGGGACAGACTACGTCGCGGTCTTGGACGGCACGTCCATGGCGAGCCCGAACGCACTGGCAGTAGCCGCACTGATATGGTCCAGGAATCCCGGCCTCGCCGCCGCGGACGTAAAGCAGGCCCTTTTCGACTCGTCCGAAAATATCGACGCGCTGAACCCCGGATTCGTGGGTCTCCTGGGCGCGGGCCGCGTCAACGCGTTCAACGCTGTCTCGACCGTTGTGCCTCCTCAAGGCACCCTGGATGTAACCCCCTTAGGGGATTTGGAATCTTCCGGACCACAGGGAGGCCCATTCAGCCCACCAAGTCAAGAATACACGGTAACTAACACAGGCAGCACGGGCATAGATTGGACACTTTCCAAAACGCAAAACTGGGTAAGCCCTCTCTCTGTCGCCGGATTTTTGTCGGCAGGCGCAAGCGACACGGTGACAGTGTCCATCAATAGCAATGCCAATAGTCTGACGCCAGGAAACTACAACGATATCGTGACTTTCACTAACGTTACCAATGGTCTGGGCAACACGTCGAGAAATGTGACTCTCACAGTTCTGCCTTCTCAAGGCACCATGGACGTAACACCCTTAGAGGGTTTGGAATCTTCCGGACCGCAGGGAGGACCATTCAGCCCACAAAGTCAACAATACACAGTAACTAACACAGGCGGCACGGGCATAGATTGGACATTTTCCAAGACACAAAACTGGGTAAGCCCTTTCTCCGTCGCCGGATTTTTGTCGGCAGGCGCAAGCGACACGGTGACGGTGTCCATCAATAGCAATGCCAATAGTCTGACGCCAGGCAACTACAATGACACGGTGACTTTCACTAACGTTACCAATGGTTTGGGCAACACGTCGCGAAATGTGACTCTCACCGTGGCCAACGTTAACGACGCACCGCAGATCACCTCGTCGGCTATGACCACGGCCACCCAGAACCTGCTCTACTCCTACGACGTGGACGCCACTGACCCCGACGCAGGCGACACCCTCACCTTCTCGCTGGACGTGGCCCCTGCGGGCATGACCATAGACGCGGTCACCGGCCTGGTGGAGTGGACGCCCGACAACTCGCAGGTAGGACCCAACGACGTGACCGTGCGGGTAACGGATGCGGGCCTGCTGTTCGACACCCAGGCCTTCGTCGTCACCGTGGCCAACGTGAACGACGCACCGCAGATCACTTCGGCGGCTGTAACCACCGCCACCCAGGACCTGCTCTACTCCTACGATGTGGACGCCACCGACCCCGACGTAGGCGACACCCTCACCTTCTCGCTGGACGTGTCCCCTCCGGGCATGACCATAGACGCGGTCACCGGCCTGGTCCAGTGGACGCCCGACAACTCGCAGGTGGGACTCAACGACGTGACCGTACGGGCAACGGATGCGGGCTCGCTGTTCGACACCCAGGCCTTCGTCGTCACTGTGGCGATCGCCGTTGAACCGGACATCTCCGTGCTCCCTGCGACGGTTGATTTCGGACAGGTAACGGTGGGAGGTTCCGGCGACCAGACCGTCACCGTCTCCAACGTCGGGGGCGCCGACCTGGACGTGAGCAATCTGCAGACGACGAACGCAGCGTTTTTCATTGTCGCCCCCACTCCGCCGTTCACGATCGTCCCCGGCGGTTCCCAGGACGTGACTGTGCGCTTCAGCCCCACGGTAGCCGGTGTCCAGAATGGAAACCTGAATATCACCAGCAACGATCCAGACACAGGTTTGCTGATCGTTCCCCTTACAGGTGAAGGGACCGCTCCCGCCGTTGAGCTGCGAATCAACGCCGGCGGCGACGTATTCTCGGATTTCACTGATTTCAACGGCGACCTGTTTGTGGCCGACAAACCATTCGTGGTCGGCGACTCCGGATTCGTTGGCGGCGCCGGACATGGCCCCATTGGCGCTATCTCCGGCACTACCGATGATGGCCTCTATGGCACCCTGAGGGCAGACGCTAGCTCGTTCAGCTACGTCTTCGACAACCTTCCGTCGGGTGACTATGACGTAACGCTGTACTTCACTACCATCTTCGAGGGACAGCTATTTGACGTAATCGTCGAAGGGGTAGTTGTACTGGACGACATCGATGTCGCGGCCCTGGCCGGTGGGACGTATATGGCTTACACCGAGGCGTTCACCTCCACCGTTGCAGACGGCCAGATGAACATCGATTTTGTCAGCGTAACCGGCATACCCTTGGTGAGTGCCATCTCCGTGATCACTGCCGTCCCTTAGGGCTGCCTCGGCTGCTACACCGGGGGCCTGACGTAGCCGAATATAGAGATCGATGTTTGACGATGCTAGTGCCGAAATTCTGGGACTGACGGCATCGTAGCAAAAGCAGACCCAATTTGAACGCTAGTCAACCCGGATTGTGCCGAAGTATGTGCCATAAAAGGTGACACCCCTGCGCTGAAGAGGAGCGCCTGATCGGGGGAACTGTATGTTGTGTTGCACTAAGTGTTTTACTGACGACTCGCTCCGAGAACATATCCGGTCTGAAGGTAAAAAGGGCGACTGTGACTACTGTGATTCGACAGATGTAGCTTGCGTTATGGCGTTTGAGCTGGAGGGCATGTTTGAACCACTCATGCATCTGTATGCGCCTACCAACTCACTATCCGGAGATTGGCTCTCCGACCTCATGGACTCCGACTGGCAGATTTTCTCAGAGAACCACCTAGACCCAGACAAGCGCCAAGAGTTATTGGACGAGATCCTCAATGGCAATATTGATCCAATGGATCGAGACACAGGGGCGCCCGTCATAGACGAATATTGGCGCTATTCTGATAGCCGCGAAATTTATTACGAACGTGCCTGGGATGAATTTGTAAAGCATATTAAGACTCGAAGACGCTTCGTGCTGCACAACTTACACGACCAAAGACCAGATGATATCCTCGACCCCGCCTCCTGGCTTCCAATCCTATTGGATGAGATCGCGACCGTTCTAGAAGAGGGGACGAAACTATATCGAGCTCGCATTGGGTCGCGGGATCCAAACAAGCCATTCCTGCCGGAGAATATGGGATTACATATTTATAAGGAGCAATCATACTCTCCCTTGGGCGGCGTAAAAGTCTACCGTCCGAGGCTTTCCTGCCAAGCTATTAATGAATGCTTGGAGGGATGTACACAGTGGATCTATACCGAAGGCGTTCAAAACGTCGAAGCTCTTGAAGGAGGGTACCGGGAACAATCTGTCCCATTCGTGCTGACAGCCAACAAGACGTGGTGCAATGTGGGATTTAGCATGACCACGGTAGCGACGACTCGGACCGCTACACCGCCCTTCGCTCCAGTTCCCTTAGAATGGCATGAGCGGCGTTGTGTCCGGGAGCACCAGTCACCTCTCCGCCCGGATGAGTCCCCGCTCCACACAGGTAGAAGTTCCGTATCGACGTTTTATAAGGAAAGCGGTTAGACAGCATCTGCTGCGGAATCATGTCGCCGTGCCGGATGTTGCCGCCGGTTAGCCCGACTCGGGTCTCTATATCTTCCGGCGTCTGTAAGGACCAGTCGATCAGGCTCTCGCGGAAGTTGGGAGCGTACTCGGTTAGGCCGTCGATTATCCGCTCGCCCACTTCAGACCGGGCGGATTCCCACGAACCGTCTTTGATCTTGGGCGGATAGTAAAGCACCCAGTTAGACATCATGACGCTGCCTTTCGGTGACAGCGAGGGGTCAACGAGTGAAGGCATCTGGATGTGCATGAGGGGGCTGCTAGATGGCCTGCCTCTCTTACAGTCGTCCCAACTCCGCTGGAAATATTCGACCGAGGGGCAGATATTGACATTCACGACGGAATTGCGGTCATAATTGTCGCCAAGGTATCGCGAGAAGTCGGGCGGTTCCTTCAGGGCTGCCAGGAATTTAACACAGCCGGCCTGCGTCTTCCAGTTCTTGGCCTTTGCAAAAAGAGCCTCGCCCGCGTCTTCAGGCTTTACGAGGGTGGAGAAGGTTCGTTTGGGGTCTGCGTTCGACACCACGATAAAGCTGTATACCTCCTCCCCGCTGGACAGCCGGACTCCCTTGGCTTCGCCGTCTTCGACGATCACCTCCTTCACAAGCGTCCCCGTTCTTATCTCTGCGCCTGAGCCCATGGCCGAATCCGCCAGGGACCTGGTTATGGATCCCATGCCTCCCTTGGGGATCCCCCTGTCCTCGTCGCGGCCGAACTGGCTGGTGCGGAAATATGCGTTGCTCATGATGCTTCCAGGGGCGCTTGGGTCCGACTCAGGTATGCCAAGGCAAAAGGCCTTTACCCGGTCGTCCTCAAAGTACTCGTCCACAATGTCAAGCAGGCTATGCGTGAGCATCTTCTCCAGGACTTTTTCCTGTCGAGTGCCCCGTACGCCCTCCATCAGTTCTGCTATCGTGGGCGGCTCCGTGAGGAAATATGGATACAGGATGCCAGCCGCCTGTTCCCAGAACGAGAGCCAGTCGGAA
Source organism: Chloroflexota bacterium (assembly GCA_022565015.1). Taxonomy (GTDB): domain Bacteria; phylum Chloroflexota; class Dehalococcoidia; order Lucifugimonadales; family JADFKI01; genus JADFKI01. Next base: position 2,418 of record JADFKI010000158.1, on the reverse strand, counting down.
TAGGATTGAGCGTCAGCCTTGGAGAACTGACGAAGCTGCTCGGCCATGTCGTAGTCGCTCTTGATATCGGGGCCACCCAGATACGTCCCATCGGGGAAGGGGTGAATACGTCGGGAACCTTGGCCCGCGTCGCCAAGAGGAGTTATTTCCAGGCCGTGATCCCTCAGGTGCAGGTCGTCGATGACCCTGCCGTGGAGCATGTAGCAGATGTAGGCACACATGGGGCCGTGGAAACCTGGAAATATCTCATCGGTAGTGCATGCGCCGCCCACCTTGTCCAGCCGCTCCAGCACCAGGACTGATAAGCCATCCTTGGACAGGTAGCCGGCTGTGACAAGGCCATTGTGGCCCGCTCCGATTATGATCGCGTCGTATTGATTTTGAACCACTTGCCCTCCTCTGGGGGAACGTCATGTTGATCGTAAGATGGGTAGCCGGGTTGATGCGTGCATTGATCCTATCGAGGACTAATGCTAGTAGTGCTGGCCTGTTGACGGCCTCCTGAGGGACCGAGGTGTAATAGATGACTGCTTCCTATCCCGGGAAAGCCTCTACTTCGATGTCTCATGATATCGTCGCTCCAAATACCTTTTGAATGTCGCCGCATCCCCGATTTAGAAACTGAGTCTCTTCACGAAGAACAGAGTACAGCACTACCTCATACCAAGGAAGTCGCTGATGACCGGAGCATCGCAGACAGTTTGCCTAGTTGCTTGCCTTCGGCAGACCTTGACACGTAGCGCTTTCTGGTAAGACACTCCGTGGAAGCAATCAATCCCTGTCCCAGGAGCGCGCCGATCATGAAAATCAAGGAAATCCGCGCAGTCACGGTCGACCTTTCGCCGATCATCACGACGAAGCCTCGCGTCGAGAAGCAGGCTACGGACGGCTTCATTAGCCCCATGCGCCGATACCCGGAGTTTCGCCGGACAGACTGGACCAGCAAGTGGAAACGCACCGCCTGTGTCGTTACCGCCGAGGACGGCACCTGGGGCTTGGGCGTCACTATCAACGGCGACCCCGTCAACGCCATCATCAACGATCACTTTGCACCGGTGCTCATAGGCCAGAACTGCATGGCAACCGAGAAGCTGTGGGACGTCATGCGCCGTGTGTCGTCACCGTACCACACCGCTGGCTTGGCCAGCTATGCGATCAGCGCCGTCGACAACGCCCTGTGGGACCTGAAGGGCAAGCTCTTGGGCAGGCCTGTTTACGAACTCCTAGGCGGTCCACAAAAGGACAAGATATTCTGCTATGCCAGTAATACTGATCTCTCCTGGGGCACGTCCAACAGTATTGACTGGTTCTTGGAGCTGGGCTTCAGGGCCGTCAAGCTCTTCTTGCGCTACGGCCCGGATGACGGCATCGAAGGCATCAACAGAGACGCAGAGATCGTGGCCGCCACTCGACAGCAGATCGGCGATGACGTCGAGCTGATGGTGGACGGTTGGATGTCGCTGAATGTGGAGTACATCGTTCGGCTAGTAGAGGCGTTGAAGCCATACCGAATCAAGTGGCTGGAGGACTACGTGCTGCCCGAGGACATGGAGAGCTACGCAAAGGTGCGTCAGCGAGTGCCGGATCAGGTCCTGGCCACTGGTGAGCACTGGTACACCATACACCCCTTCGCGCAGGCCGCAAGCCAGGGCTTGGTGGACATTCTACAACCTGACATCAACTGGGTGGGCGGTATGTCGGCATCCGTACGCATCTGCCACATCGCCGAGGCCTACGGGCTAAGCGTCATCAGCCACGGCGGGATGAACGTCCCCTACGGACAGCACCTGTCTTACGCCATGCCCGCCATCGCGTGGGGCGAACGGTCAGAGGGCGTAGCCCCTCCGGGAGTCCCCCTGGAAGAAATGGTGGTGTTGCCTGGCACGCCGGTAATTAAGGATGGTTACCTGACCCCCAGCAACGCGCCCGGTTTCGGCCTGGAGATCACTAAGGAGTGGCTGGAGGACAAAACGGTCTAGTTGATGAATTGGGTTCAGATGGCATCGTCGGCGTGAATCGCCCTTCGATCCTGTAGATCGACCAGCCAGGGTGAGGCAGTACGGCAGCTGGACATCTATAACAGGAGCTTGAACAGGTATCTAGAAGACCCCATCTACCTGCGGATGTCGCGAAGAGTAAAATGGATGTCCTTTATATTTTGACTTCGCTGTGGAGGTTCGCGATCATGGTGGAGCCGAAGGCCGGGTAAATAGGGAGGCATTTCGCGCTGTCATGTGCTTCTCCTCCGTCGTTTGTTCAAATGCAGCTACTGGGCCGTGTAGCCGCCATCGATGACTAGCTCGCTGCCAGTCATGTAAGAAGACTCGTCCGACGCGAGGAACAGCACTCCATAGGCGATGTCTTCGGGCTGGCCGTAGCGTCCCATGGGGGTGCGGCTGATACTGTTCTGGTATCGTT
>JADFKI010000157.1 GCA_022565015.1 Chloroflexota bacterium | reverse complement strand
TCGTGGACGCGGAGCGCGACGGCTTCCATAGCTTCTGGTTTGCCCAGGCGCCGGGCCTCATGGACGTCCTGACGATGATCGCGCTGGCCGGACAACGAACGGACCGCATCGAGATGGGACCGGCGGTCGTGCCGATATTCTCCAGGCATCCGCATACCATGGCCCTGCAGGCCCTGACGGTCCAGGCCACGACGAACGGCAGGCTGGCTCTGGGGCTTGGCGTTTCCCACAAGGGCGCCGTCGAGACCGGCATGGGCCTGTCCTTCCAGCGGCCTGCCCTCAGGATGCGAGAGTACCTTACTGTTCTGAGCGCGCTCGTCACGACCGGCAGGGCTGAATACAAGGGCGAGTTTTACAGTGTGAGCCTGACCCACAGGGTGCCGAAGGCGAAGCCCTTCCCTACGCTGATTGCCGCCTTCGGCCCTCGAATGCTGCGTATCGCCGGGGAGCTGGCAGACGGGACCATCACGTGGATGGTTGGCCCAAAGACGTTGGAGTCGCACATACTTCCCCGAATAAGCTCCGCAGCCAAGAATGCCGGTCGTCCCAGTCCCAGAATCTGCGTGGCCGCGCCGGTCGCGGTGACGGACGACATAGCGGATGGGAGGGAGAGGGCCGGAGCCGAGTTCGGGCGCTACGACCAGATTGCGAGCTACCGGAGCATGATGGACATCGAAGGCGTCGACGGACCTGCGCACATGGCAATCGTGGGAAGCGAGGCCGAGGTCGAGAGCCGAATTCGCACCTTCGCGGACCTGGGCGCGTCCGACTTCCTGGCCTCGGTGTTCCCCGTAGGCCCGAACGAGCAGGCGTCCGTGGAGCGCACGCGAGCGCTGTTAAGGTCCCTGATCGGCAGGATTTAGCCTCTTGAGATTCGAATTTTTCGGCACGAACGCTCTGACCAGCGAAATTGCGCTCCGGTTCGGGCGAGAAAATATCGTGAGAGGTTGCCGACTGATTTCCTTCCTTCATTTATAATCCCTATATACGTCCGAAAAAGGTTCCTGACCCAAGCCACATGAAAATCGTAACCTCAGAACAGATGCGTCGCATCGAAGACCGCTCCGAAGAGGCGGGCGTCTCCAAGGACACGCTCATGGAGAACGCAGGCCTCGCCATAGCCAAGCGTGTCCGACACCACGTCGGATACCTGGTGGGAACGCCGTTACTCATTCTCGTCGGGCCGGGCAACAACGGCGGCGACGGCCTGGTCGTCGCGCGGCACCTGCATGCCTGGGGCGCCCGCGTCACGATATACGTCTGTCGCGACAGGCCCTCGCCGGACCTCAAGCTGGACCTGGTCAAGAAGCTTGGGGTCAACATCGTTAACGCTTCTGAGGACGGAGGGCTGGTCAAGCTAAAGGAGCTCCTAGCAAAGGCCAACGCCGTCGTGGACTCGGTGCTCGGAACAGGCACGACGCGACCCCTCGAGGGGATTCTAAGAGAGATTTTTTTGGCTTTAAATTCATCGCGACAAGGCGAAAGCGGGCAAAAGCTGATCGCGGTGGACCTGCCGACGGGCCTGAACGCCGACACCGGCGAGGTGGACCCGGCATGCCCCAGGGCCGACGTGACGGTAACCCTGGGCCACCCGAAGGTCGGGCATTTCCAGTATCCGGGCGCGGACTACGTCGGCCGGCTGGAGATCGAAGATATCGGCTTGCCCGCGGGCCTCGATGACGACGTCGGCCTGAGACTCATGGACGATGCCTGGGCGAACGGCCTGCTGCCGTCGCGACCGTCGGCCTCGCACAAGGGCAGCTTCGGCAGCGCACTCGTAGTCGCGGGCTCGCGCAACTACGTCGGCGCCGCCTACCTGGCGGGAGCCGCCGCGACCCGCGCTGGGGCGGGACTCGTGACTATCGCGCTTCCGGAAAGCCTGCAGTCTGCGGTCGCGGCCAGGGCCACGGAGCCGACGTATCTGCCTCTACCCGAGTCCTCGCCCGGAGTGGTCTCCCCGGCTGCCGCCCGCGTCATACTGGACGCCGCGCCCGGCTACGAGGCCCTGCTGATCGGCTGTGGCCTGGGACTGGCGGCCGACACCGTGCAGTTCGTCGAGAGCATTCTCTACTCGGGCGAGCGGCTGCCGCCCACGATAGTCGACGCCGACGGCCTTAATATTCTTTCGAAGACGCCCGAGTGGTGGGCCAAATTCAACGGTCCAGCCGTGCTTACGCCGCACCCCGGAGAGATGTCGCGCCTGACTGGCAGTCCTACGAGCGTCATTCAGACCGATCGCATCGAGACCGCGACCACCTCCGCGAAATCCTGGAATAAGATAGCCGTGCTGAAGGGCGCCTTCACCGTCGTGGCAATGCCCGGCGGCGGCACGATGCTGAGTCCCTTCGCGAATCCCGGCCTCGCCTCGGCGGGCACGGGTGACGTTCTTGCCGGCACGATCGCGGGGCTGCTGTCACAGGGGATGACTCTGGAGGACGCGGCCGCGCTGGGAGTCTACATTCATGGGGCCGCCGGAGACCGCGTCCGCGACGACCTCGGCGACACGGGCATGATCGCAAGCGACCTGTTGCCCGAGCTGCCCCGCGTAATCAAGGCACTGCGGACGCGAGCATGAGGGTCTTTGCTTGGCCGGGCTAAGGGGACGAGAGCGCGCCGATTATGTTTCGAGCATGTTCGGGCGTATCTCCAAGCGATACGACCTGCTGAACACGATCATGACCGGCGGCAGGCACCACGCCTGGAGGCGCATGGCCGTGGACCTGGCCGTCGGCGATGTCGCCGGTCCGGCGCTGGACGTCGCCACCGGCACTGGCGACTTTGCCCTGGACCTCGCGGGCAAGGACTCCCTGACCGGCGTCTACGGCATCGACTTCACCCCGCAGATGCTTTCCATCGCCGCAGTCAAGGCCGGCAGGACGCGGTTGGCCGGAAAGCTCTCCCTGATGCTGGGTGACGCGCACGCTTTGCCCTTCGAGGACGAATCTTTCGTCTGCGCCACCATCGGGTTCGGCGTTCGAAACTTCACCGACCTTCGTGGCGCCCTCGGCGAGGTGGAGCGCGTGCTGAAACCGGGGGGCCGGCTGGCCATTCTGGAAATAGTGCGCCCGGAAGGCAACGGCGTGTTGAGCAGACTGCTGCCCATCTACTTCCGACACGTGACGCCGCTGATCGGCGCCCTGTTCGCCGCCGACAGAGCAGCCTACACCTACCTGCCCGAATCGGTGGACGAGTTCCTCAGCGCCAGTGGACTCGCCGCCATGATGGGAGACGCAGGTCTGAAATTGGTTGCGCGCCGCAGCCTGGGGCTGGGGACCGTCGCAATTCTGGTCGGGGAAAAGGCCAGACCCGAGAGCTCTGACTCGAGTCCATAATCGGCTAACGGTCCGAGGGACGCTCCGTCAGAGTTATGGCCGTAGTCGATGTCTCGTCCTCACTGATGAACTCAACCTGAACGACCTGCCCCACTTCGAAGGTCCACAGCAGAGTCAGGAATCGCGCCATGTCCGGGGTGGGAATATCATTGACCTTTGTGATCACATCACCGACCCGGATACCCGCGGCGGCGGCAGGGCCGTTCGGCGAAAGCCTCGTCACGATGATGCCTTCACGCACACTTAGCTTAAGCACATTGGCCCTGGCGGGGGTTACGTCCGCGCCCGTCAGGCCTATCAACGGACGGACCACGATCTTATGCTCGATGAGGCTATTGATGATGGGGAAAGCCACCGAGGAGCTGATGGCAAAGCCAATGCCCTGAGCCTGCCGCAAGATGGCGGTATTGATTCCAATAACCTCCCCCGCGAGGTTTACCAGCGGGCCGCCGCTATTGCCGTCGTTGATCGCCGCATCGGTCTGTATCATGTCGTAGAGGTCGCCGCGCTCGGTGCTCACGGTCCGCCCACGCGCGCTGACGATGCCAAGGGTTACCGTGGGCCCCCCCTTCAAGGCCAAAGCATTGCCCAGTGCGACGACCCAATCACCAACCACTAATTTATCCGAGTCGCCGAACGCAACCGTCGGCAGTCCTTCAGCGTCTATCTTGATGACGGCGAGGTCGGTTATCCGGTCTCGACCCACAACTACGGCATCGTAGGTCTCGCCATTGGGAAGATTTACCTTGATCTTCTCCGCGCTCTGTATTACGTGGAAGTTCGTGACGATGAAGCCGTTTTCCCGGACGATCATTCCGGTGCCGGCGCCTTCGTCCGTGAAGTCGTAAAACAGGCCTCTCGAAATCGACTCGACGGCGATGGATGCTATCGCGGGCTCGACGTTATCCACCAGTCTCGAGATCGACGGCAGCGATGCAAAAGACGCCAGAGGTGGGGCGCTCAGTCCGACGGAAGCCGACGAGACCTGCGGCGACACATTCTCCGGTGACGCCTGCAACCGATCATCAGGCGCGGGAGATGCGGCTGAGCCGGCCACGCCTGCAAAGCTGGTGGGACCGGCGGGCGTGGGAGGCGGAGATTGAGATGAGCAGGCGACGAGCGCCAGGGAAATAAGAATGGCCAGGGTGGGTATCGCCATGAAGCGGCCTCTTTTCCCACCCCACACCCGGAGAAACCGCGTCCCGAAGCCTGACACTTGATTATCCTGCTCGAAGGAGATTAGAGCGTCTCCCGGCCCGGGTCACAGCGGCTGTGCATCGCGATAAATAGTCCAATGGGAACACTCCGTTCAAAGTATGATAGCCGATAGCCAAAACCTGGTCAACGAGGTTTAATGCACTTTCAGACGCTCGTGACATCGCTTACGGCGACCCTTTAATGCGCTCTCTAGCTGTCCAGGAAATCCCTGATTATGGCCAGGGCTCCTTCCATGTTCTCGTTGTGAAGCCCGTGACCGGCGTTCGGTACCTCCCCGAGAGCGCCGTTGCCATTCGGAATCGTCTCCACCATCGTTTCCGCCTGCGCCCGGTCCAGCACGGTGCTGTTCTCACCTCGCAGCACGAGGGTCTTGCAGGAAATTCTGCTCACGCACTCCCACAAGAACGGGCCCTCCTTCAGGGCGGTGCGGCCGTTCAGCCAGGATATCTCCGGGTCCGTCTTGGGCACGAGTATACCGTCCCAGTTGGTGCGATAGGTGTTTCGTATGAGCTTCCATATGTCTTCGTCGGACTGCGCCGGATCGCCTTCGCGGTGCCAATCGAAGGCCATCTGTCGACTGAAGAACCCCTTCGGCCTCTCCCTTTCGCTCCCCTCGAGACGTTTGGCTGCGGTCTCTCTCCCCCTGGGAGAAGGGTCGGGCAGCGGGCCGTAGTCCCCAAGGACCAGATGGTCGATGAACCGGCCGTGATAGGCGCCCAACGCCATGCCTATGCGTGAGCCCTGAGAGTGGCCGTAGTAGTCGAAGGGGTAGAGCCCCAGCTTCTGAGCAACCGCGCCGATGTCGGAGGCGAAGGCCTGCACGGAATAACCAGCGCGGCTCCAGTCGCTGTCGCCGCAACCCCTGGCATCCAGCGCCACGACGTGCCATCTGTCAGTCATGCGGGGCGCAAGCTCATCGAACTGGTGCGCGTGGCCTCCGATTCCGTGCATGAGTATCAGCGGTTTCTTGGTCCGGTCTCCACCCCAATCGAGATAATGAAAGTTCAGGCCGTTCGCCCTCACCCAACCGTCTTCGGGAAATGTGCTGCTCATTAGCGGTCTCCAACTTCAAGCCTTGGTGACGAATAGGCCACCTAAGGAAGAATCTCACGTTTCACCCCTTCAGGGTCCAATCCCTGGTTGAGAAGACATCGTTTTCACGATCTGAAATACTCTTATCAGTGGTAGTTAGAAATGCGTGTACCCTCACCGAGGTCTAGATTCAAGTATATCGCCGAATGGCGAAAATCAGGAGCGTAAAGGCATTAACAAGGACGCCTCCAACGTCTTATATTAGCGGGTAACTCTTCTGTAATATATGGGATTTAATATCTTGAAGGTGAAGCCGAAACATCGGAACCGTCATTTAGAAGGGGTTGAATAATCATGGCATCACCATGGAAGGCGTTGCTGGGAGGCCTGGTCATAGTCCTGACGGTCGCAGCGACGGCATGCGCCGGTGCGGAGGGTCAGCCCGGAGCAACCGGCGGAAAGGGTGACCCCGGCCCTCGGGGACAGTCCGGCCCACCTGGCGCTGCGGGCGCCACGGGGCCTCAGGGGCCGCAAGCCCAGCGCGGTGCTCCGGGACAGCAGGGCCAGCCGGGACCGCAAGGAATACAGGGACCGCAGGGAGGTCGTGGTCTAGCGGGGCCCCCTGGCCCCCCTGGCCCTGCCGGACCTCCAGGACCTCCAGGACCTCCAGGACCTACCGCGGAGCAGATCATCGAGTCGGCCGATCCACTGGTAATCGAAGGTGCGGCCTTCGATGTAAACGCCATCATCGTCAGCACCTTGCTGGGCGCCTCCATAACGGGCCGAAGCGGGTCAGGCTCTCGTGCGGCCGGTGTCGTCGAGCTTCTCGATGAAGCCAACGTCGACCGCGCAGTGCTGCACAGCCTGGGTTCCAGCTCTTTCCTCCCTTCGGACAGGGATGTTACGAAGGAGAACGAGTTCTTATCCGCCGAGGTGGAAAACCACCCCGGTAGATTTATCGGTTTTTGCGGAGTAAATCCGAACTTCGTAAGTGCGCCGGGCGAAATCAACCGGTGTGTCGAGCTGCCTGGTATGTTGGGCATAACAGTCGATCTTACCGAGTCCGATCTAGATATGACTAAGGATGAGGATGTAGCGGCGCTTGGCAGAGTGCTGGACCGCGTAGATCAAGAAGGCGTACCCATGTTTCTCAATGCCGCTACGCCGATCGGGCTGCCCCTGAGCCGTGAGGGCCTCGAGAACCTCCTGGGCCTGCTGGCGGACCATCCGAACGTCAAGGTAGCCCACGACCGGTGCGCCGGGGCTGACGACGACGGACTGATAGACACGTGGCTGTCAGCCTTCCGCACGATTCCGGGCCTGGAGCAGGACAACCAGTATCTGGTCGCCAGCAGCTGCCTGGACTTCAACAAGGATGCCCCTCTGGTAAAGAAGGAGCTAGTGCTGTGGCGGCTCCGTCAGTGGGGAATGGACCACGTTCTGCTGGGTTCGGGATATCTGAAGATGAACCCCCGCCAGACGCCTGCCGAGATGATCGATGTCATCGGCCAGTTCCCCTTCACCCAGGAAGAGATTGACCTCATCACCGGGGACGCGGTAGTCAACGACTGGCTCGGAATACAATAGGCAAACGGAACCGGGACTGCATCGGGTTTACAAGGAGCGGCCTTAGCGCCGCTCCTTTTTGTTAATGAGGACATCTGGGTCGCTAAGACAGAGGTCGATAGCCAATTAAGTCCCTGAATCACCTCGCCCATCAGACCCGACAAGCTCCTCCAGGCGGCCGGACCTCATGGCGGCGAAGAGATATACCGTCACGTAGCTGCGATAAGGCGACCAGCGCTCCGAATACTTCAAGATCTCGTCCGCCGACATTGTGCTGCCGCCGTTCACGAGCATGCCCATTGCCTTTTGAAGCGCGATGTCTCCATACGGGAAGCCGTCGGTATGCCCCAGCGCGCGTATCATGAGCCAATGGGCCGTCCACGGTCCCACGCCACGTATGGCCGTCAATGACTCCACGACGTCTTCCGTGGACTTGCCCCGCAACCCATCGAGGTCCAGCCGTCCCGACGCGACCATGGCCGAGATGTCCGTTACGTATTCCGCCTTGCGCTGACTGAACTTGATGGACCTGAGCGCGTCCACGCCGGCATTGGCCAGCGCCTCGGGACTGGGAAACGCGAAGCACTCCCGGCCGTCAATCGTCGCGCTGGGTCCGTAAGTCTCGATCAGCGTCGTGCGCAGCATTCGCGCCACGTGCGAGCTTATCTGCTGGCCGAGAATCGCGTGAATCATCGCCTCATAGGGAGATGCGCGGGTGATGTGCAGCCCGCGCATTGCGTGGACGAGCGGAGGCAGATGAGGGTCCTTGAGGGCTATCTCATAGAACGGTTGGAGTTCATCGTAGGCGCCCAACGCCCATGCAGTCCGGCAGCAGGCCGCCTCCGCGTCACGGTCTTCCAGGCCCTCTCCGGCGATGCCCACCTTCAGCCTGGGAGCGTCAACGGAACCGAGAGAGCGTACAGTCGCCAGAGCGACCTTGCCGCCAACGTCCGTGACATGGCGCAGCTCTCCGTTCTCGAAGGAATCGCTGCCGTACCGTCCCCGAAAATAGGTGAGGTATCCGGCCGTCAGACCGAAGTCGAACGGAGGCGTGGGCTCTATGAAAGCAGGTGCAGGGCTCACGGACTCAGTCTGAACGGCGGATACTCGTCACGCATAAGCGCCGCGTATGCCACTACACGAAAGCTCCAGCGGTTGAAGCCGATTACGAGATCGAAGATATCCTGGGGATAGCGGCCTCTGAAAAGCAGCACGACCGCCGCGAATAAAACGAGGACGCCGTTCAGGCCTCCTCCACTGCGAGGGCCGGCTCCCCCGCTCAAAAAGGTCATGACGATATAGTGCGGGATGGCCAGTAGCCACCACTTGACGAAGACCAGACCCCTGGACAATCTTTCGGGATATTCGACCTCCAGATTGGCCGGATAGTCTCTGCTCTCCAGGCTGAATGGCGGATACCGGTCGGTGCCAAGTGCGCTATAAGAGTAGAAGCCGACCCGCCACGTCCAGCGCAACACGCCCACGTTAAAGCCG
>JADFKI010000156.1 GCA_022565015.1 Chloroflexota bacterium | reverse complement strand
AGCTCCTCGGCCGCAGTTAACGAGCAGCGCCCCCTCCCTCATGGATGCGATCTCCTCCCTGCCGATCAGATGCCTTGTGTCTTCGGTGAGGTTTACGTGCAGGCTGACGACGTCGCTCCCTCGAAGCAGGTCCGGCAGCTCCACATAGCGGACGCCGAGGCTCGCCGCGCGCTCCTTCGACGGATGAAGCGTCCAGGCGATGACGTTCATGCCGATGGCGTTGGCCAGCCTCGCAAGCTCGCCGCCGATGTTGCCCGTTCCGATGATGCCGAGGGTCTTGTTCTGAAGCAGGTAGTTGTCCATGCGGGTCCAGCGGCCGGCTCTGAGCTCCGCCGTCTGAAATGCGGCCCGCTTGGCGATCGCAAACATCAGCCCGAATGCGTGCTCCGCCACCGAGGGCGCCGTTCTGCCAGGCTGGTTGCTGACCACTACTCCCAGCTCCGCCGCCGTCTTCAGGTCGATCATGTCCGTGCCGACAGAGCAGGTGGTGATCATTTGTAGCCTGGGAAGCCGCCGAAGCACGTCCCCCGGCCAATCGATGGACCCTCTCGTGTTTATCAAGACGTCGGCGATTTCGGCCCGCTTGACCTTCTCATCAGTCGTAGCCGGACGGTCGGAATATAGGACTAGCTCCCCATAGGGCTCGAGCCTCTTCAGGTGGTCCGAGCCCTGGATCTGTATGGGAGAGTCCCCTGGAACGACAAACGTGTAAGACTGCTTTCCGGACATGAGCTCTTTGGAATTTCCTCAATATTTTTTGCTATCGCCGCCGATGCATTACACGGGGAGCCTATAGTTACAGATGCGCAAAGTCAAGGAGGGCTCGCGGCGTTAAATATAGTCGGCGGGCCCTATATAAGGCGGCTGAAGGGCATTGGGGGAAACCCCGTCGGGCATTGCTTAATCCAAGCGCCTCGACTAGAGTGGGGAAATAATGATCAACGCAAGACGGGGCGTGGCCGTATTCTTAAGCCTTCTATTGCTTCTGACGTTCGGCGGCGCCCTGACCGCATTGCAGGTAAGCGGGACGTTCCTTTCTCCATCCTATTACGTCGATGTCATGCGACGCGCTAACTTCTACGAGTTCCTTCTCACCGAAGTAGCGACCGCGGCGATCGACGATGTGCGCCGAGCGGACCCCGGCCCGAACGCCGACTCGACCTCTGTTCACCCGTTGGATGCCCTTGAAATCAGCACCGAGGAGATAGTTGCCGCAATAAATACCGCATTTCCGGAGGAGTGGGTCCAGGAAAACGCGGAGACGATCATTCAGGAGGTCGGCGCCTACGTTGCGGGAGAGCAGGACGGCTTTCAGATCACTGTTCAGGCGGGGGACCAGGTAGGTACGCTCGTCTTAGAATTCAGCGAAATAGTATTGAGGTCCAAGACCTACGACTTCGTTTTCGATCAGATGTTGACTCCGGCTATATCCGGCGCGATCGACGGCGAGCTTCCGCTCGGGCTCGAGGTTTCCGGCGACCAGGTCATATCATCGGTGCGGCGAGTCCTGCCGGAGGAGTGGGTAAACCCCCAGATCGAGTCCGCGGTTCGTGAGGTCACGCCGTATCTGATCGGACGCGAGGATAGCTTCGAGATCATCGTGCCGTTGGATGGCAGGATGGCGCTGGCGTTGCAAGAGGTCAAGGTGCTGCTAAGAGATGCCGACGCATATGAGAAGCTATACAAGAGCCTGGTGGAGCCCCTCGTGACCAAAGGCGTAGGTGATGCCGTGGCCCTGCCCTATGGCGTATCGTTCACCAGAGACGAGATCGCCGCTGCGATGCGGGAGGTGGCTCCGCCGACCTGGGTCCAGGAGCAGGCGGAACAGATAATAGACGACTCGACACCCTATCTGACCGGACAGTCCGACACATTCTTTACCGAGATCAACCTGGTTGACAACAAGCGGAGAGCCCTGGTGGTCGTAGAGGCCACGGCAATTCTGAAGCTGGAAGAATTGATAGACGCGCTACCAAAATGCTCCGCTACCCAGACTCTCGAGGAGCTGATCGCCGGCGGATTGAGCGGAACCCTGGACTGCGTACCTGCGCTAACCCCGACTCGTCAAATAGCAGACTTCTTCGGGGGTGAAGTTGCCAGGGCCATCGAGCCGAATATCATCAACGCCATTCCGGACACCATAAAATTCACCGAGGCGGACCTTCTCGAAACGCTCCGGATCGCCGGAAGCAGCGACGACGTGAACATGATACATAACGTTCGCGCCAGCGTGGGCCGCGGTTGGCGATACACTGAGACCGACCTTCAGGAAGACATTCAGCAGTATGTTACCGGACCGGGTGACGGCGAGGGCGGCGAAGGGTCCTTCGAGCGTTTTCGCAGTTCGCTGGCTGACGGATGGACTTATTCGGACGCAGACCTGCGAGAGTCCGAAAGCCTGCAGCTGAGTCCGGATGAATTCGGTCAGTTCGAACGCATGCGCAATATTCTTCGGCAGGTGAAGCGCTACAGATACCTAATTCTGCTGCCCATCCTTATCACGCTCGTCGAGATCGGCTTCCTCGGCGGCCGAAGCTGGTCGATCAGGTTCGCGTGGGCATCAGGGGCGTTGCTCGTAGTGTCGGTCCTCACGCTGCTCATCGTCAGCCTGATGTTTGGCGTGTTCTTCGAGCCTTTCCTTCAGCAGCTCAGAGAAGGCATGCTGGCCGGGCTATTGGGTGGCGGGGATTTTCCGGCGACGAGGCAGCTCATAGCGAACAAGCTGACCGAGATCATCGACATCGTGTCGGAGGACCTGGTTTCGGGCATCATGGGCAAGAGCTTCATATTCATAGCTATAGGGATAGCCGGGCTGGCCATTTCTCTGGGCTGGGAATATATAATAGCGTTTGCTAATAGCGCAAACGTGCGACGGTTGCGAGACCGCCTGCCGTTGGGTCGTTAGCGCACGTACCTATTTTGGGCAATCCCCACCAGCCGGAGGAGGACTGAATGGCACGACTACCGCAGATAACGACCCGCGACGATGTCGCCCCCGAACAGCGTCACATTGTCGACGAAATAGCCGAGAGTCGAGGCAGAATCAGCGGGCCATTCGCCATGCTGCTGCACAGCCCCGAAATCGCTGGAAGGGCGGCCCATCTCGGGGCCTACATCAGGTTCAACTCCATCCTCGAGCCCGCACTCCGAGAGCTCGCCATCATAACGGCGGCCCGCGAGTTCGATTGCGATTACGAGTGGGGCGCGCACGAGAGGCTGGCCAGAAAAGAGGGCGTCCGGGATGTCGCGATAGATGTGGTCGCTTCCAGGGGAGACCTGGGCTCGTTGACTGACGACGAGGCCCTTGTCGTGAGCTACGGCCGTGAGCTGCTCACGGACCATCGAGTCTCTGCCGCCACCTTCGAGAAGGCGAAGAACAAGTTCGGGGAGCAGGGTGTGACGGAGCTAACGGCGACGATGGGCTACTACGGTATGCTGGCCTGTGCTCTCAACGCCTTCGAGGTAGAGCCTACCTCCGACATGGCGCGCCTACCCTGATTTCCGTCCGGTCGGCCCCGGGCTTCCCCGAGCATGACCTTGGAATGACTAACCCCTGGTGACCCTGGGCATGACCTTGCCCGCGAAGGACTCCATTGTGCGGTGTATGCGAGGCACGTCGTCGGTGCTTACCTGAAACACCATCTCCGATACGCCCTTGTCGGCGTAGCCTTCTATTGTGTCGACCAGCTCGTCCGGCGTGCCAACCATTGGGCCGGCGGTTGACGAGTCCGACGAGTCCAGGACCGACAGCTCGTTACGCACCGACAGCTCAATGTCCGAGAGCTTTCTGCCTTCGGACTCGAGCCGCCGCCGCAGGTAGCCCAGGGGCTCATCCAGCCCGTCCGGCGCAACGCCGTTGGGATGCCACCCGTCTCCCAGCCTGGCGACTCGGCGGAGGGCGGCCCGGCTCATCCCGCCGATGAGTATTGGCGGGTGCGGGTCCTGTTTCGGCTTGGGGGAGAACTTTATGCCGGAAAAACTGAAATGTTCCCCTTCAAACGTGGGGTCTTCCTGAGTCCACAGGGCCTTCATGACCGAAATGCTTTCGTCGGCGTAGCGGCCTCGCCCTTCGAACTGAGCGCCCAGGCTGTCGGACTCATGCTTCAGCGTACCGACGCCCACGCCTATTCTGAGCCTGCCGCCCGACATCACGTCCAGCGTCGCCAGGGTCTTCGCCAGCACGAGCGGGTTGAGGTACGGCAGCACCAGGACCGTCGTGCCGAGACCTATGTTGCTCGTAATGGCCGCGGCATACGTCAGCACCGTGAGGCAGTCGTAGTATGGCTTGTCGCCAAGGCGGTCCAATATGTATCCGGCATGGAGAACGTGATGGTTCACCCAGATCGAATCGAACCCGAGCTCTTCCGCCTTCGTGGCGACGTCCAGCACATCCTGGGGATCGCTCAGGCCGTAGTTGTGAGGAATGATAAATCCGAACTTCAACGTCGTCTCCTATGCCTCACTTTTGGTTGACTCCGGCCTCGTCAGCTTCCAGGCAAGTATAGCAGCAAGGGACAGCGCCAGCGCCACCGACGCCACGGACCCTGCGGCGGGGATGGGGGTAGGCGTCGGCGAAATGCCCTGGACCGTCGCCTGGGCCTCGGCGATCTGTACCTCTCCTCCATCGAGGTAGCGTGCCGTCAGAACGTCACCGCCTTGAACGTAAACGGCGCCGTCTCCTTTCGCCAGGGCATCCGTGTTATTGCTCAGGTCTACCTGCCCCAGGAATATTCCGGAGTCGGGGCTGTCCGTATCTTCCTTTTCGCCGGCCACCTCACGCAGACCTGCAGGCTCGCCTTCCGCGTCCGAAGAGGAAGATACGATTATCAGGCCGTCAGTGGGGAGATAAATGTTCGGGGCGTCGAAGAAGAAGACGGCAGAAAGGGTGCTGCTGGCGTTGACCCTGGTGGAGACCGCGAAGGATCCGGCATCGGCATCTACCGATGCAAACACGGCTATCCCGTTTACCTTGACCTGCGGCGCCGGTTCAGACCGCAGGGGTGTTTTCGGCGGGTCCAGAACGTCATAAGTGCAGCCTTCGTTGAGGGAGAATACCTGCGGTTCCGGCTCGCCGGAGGAGAGGCTCCACCACTCCGAGGGGAATACCGTCTGGGATATCGGGCCCCAGGAGGCTGTGCAAGATGCAGGCCGCGAAAGGTCCTCATCGACTACGATGAACGAGGCGGTCTCGCCAAACAAGTATGAGTCGCTTTGAAAGTCCACAGAGTCCTCGGGGATGTGGTCTGCGGACGCGATGGTTACGACGGTTATCAGCGACAGAAGAAAGGACCCGGACGCGATCGATACCCATTTCATCTGCGCTAATACCGTCGACTTCAAGGCTGCCGGTTGCCAATAGACAGAAGAGAAAGTGGATTGGCAGGGGGAAGGATACTTTGAGATTACCCCGATGTCAACGAATAACCAAGTGAACATCGACGTGCCATGGGAATGTCTGGGGGACTTCCCCGCAAGTGCCTACGGAAGCATGGCTGTTACTTCGTCGTACTCTTCTTCCGTCAGGCTCCAGCCACCGGCCTTTGCGTTGCCGACGACCTGCTCCGCCTTCGTGGCGCCCGCTATGACAGAGCTGACGTTGGGATTCGCCAGCAGCCAGGCAAACGCCAATTCCAGGACGGTGTGGTCGCGCTCGGCGCAGAATGCTTCCAGGCGTTCCAACATGTCGAAGTTTTCGTCCGTAAACATTCCCCGGTCGTTATCCGCGAGGCGGGTGCCTTCGGGAGCCCCCTGGCCTCGCACATACTTTCCAGTGAGGAATCCGTTGGCCAGAGGATAATACGGCAGTATGCCCACGCCGTAGGACTTGCAGAACGGCACCAGCTCGGACTCGACCTCGCGGTCCATCATGCTGTAGCTTGGCTGCACGCTGGCGAAACTTGCGAGCCCCGAGGCCCTGCCTGCCCAGACCGATTCGCAGAGCTGCCAGGCCTTGAGATTGGAGCAGCCTATGTAACGGACCTTGCCCTGGGTTATCAGGTCGTTCAGCACCTTGAGGGTCTCCTCGATGGGCGTATTTGGGTCCCACCAGTGTATCTGGTAGAGGTCGATATAGTCGGTGCCCAGGCGTCGAAGGCTGTTCTCCACTTCGGCCAGTATGTGCTGCCGAGAGTTCCCTCCCATGTTGGGGCCTTCCCCTACTCTGCTCGATACCTTCGTCGCGATAATCGCCTCGTGCCTCTTGCCTTTCAGGGCGCGGCCTATGAACTCCTCTGAGCGACCGCCGCTGTAGCTGTTGGAGGTATCGATCATGTTAATGCCCATATCCAGGGCATGGTTGATCACGATTTCCGTGGCCTTCGCGTCTAGCTGCCGGCCGAAATTGTTCGTGCCCAGCCCTATAGCGGAGACCTGAAGGCCCGACCGGCCCAGCTGACGATAGTCCATAGATCACTCCTCCGAACGGTTAATCATATGCTCACTTTTCGCGCGACCAGCATGCCGTCTTCCCTGGTCACCTTGATTGCGAAGGGAATGCTGTCTATCTGAAGCGCGGCCTCGCGGTCCTCGGAGCGAAAATGCGGCCGGTCCGGGTCACCGTACTTCTGGGCCTCCTCGCCCGCAAGTATCAGGCTGCGAACGGAATCGTGGGAGGGTCGCCGGCCCTGGAACAGGTTGCGCAGATAGAGGCCGCACTGCTCATCTTCGTCTGCGCGCACCTTGGCCTCGGCGCCCATGGCCACGATGCTGACGATATCCGGATTCTCCCGGCTGATGGCCTTCACCGTGGCGTCGGCAATTACCAGCGACCCCACGTAGATCTGGTCGGCCCTGCCCGCGGCCGCGACTCCGACCGTCCCCGCGCGCGTCGACTGAATCAGGGTCTTGCCGGCGACGTCGGCCTGCGAGAGCTCATAAGGGGAGTTGCCGTAATCGAACCCCTCCGGGCGCATTCCGGCCACCTCTCCCATGCATATCTGGCCAACGCCCGCGTTTCGCAGCTGAAGCGCCTCTTCGATCTCGGCGACCAGCACGATCTTCTCGACGCCCCTGGAAAATGCTATCGCGGCGGTCGTGAAGGCCCTGAAGACGTCGATGATTATCGCCGTGCCCTCGGCTTCCTGCGCTCCTCTCAATAGGCTGCCTATCCTGATTTCCATGCATAGCTCCACGATTTCTATATAAATCCGGTGATCTGGTTCTGCGACGCAATTGTTCCGCTTCTGCGAGACAATTCTTCTGGTCCTGCAAGACGGAGAGGACCCTCCGTATTACCGGGGCAATCGTCCTCGGTTATTGACGGCGTTGCCGATGATGCGCCCCGCTGAGGAAGAATCTCTGAGGGGGACCCGGCTCCTTCATACCAGACCGTCGCTGCAAGAATGGCGTGACTCGGACCAGGTCCGAAATCAGCTCGACTGCCGTTTCGAGCTTTCGGTGATTTTTCATGACGCCGCAGTAAGTCTGGTCGCCCCGCATGAGTCTACAGGTAAGGCCCCACAGCACAGAGGTGTTCTTCGCCACCCACATGTAAAATCTCGGCGTCAGATGGAACAGGTCCTGGTACTGCCTCGATACCTTCAGATCGAGCCCCAACCCCTCTTCGACGTCCGTGCGATATTCTTCGAGATTGTCTGATTTACTGGCGATGTACGCGCTAATCGCTCTGGCCGCGGCCTGGCCGCTCCATATTGCCGAGTGTATGCCCTCGCCCGTGAAAGGGTCCAGCAGACCCGCGGCATCTCCGACCAGCAAGATGTTGCCGTCCATAAGCGCTGAGCCGGGCAGGCGCACCGGCATGTGATGCCCTCGAAGTCCCCAGATGTCCGCCGGTTCGAAGCCGTAGTACCGTACCAGGCGGCCGAGAGACTCCTTGAGACTCGGCCCAAAGTGCCTCCACGCTCCCATGCCGATATTGATGTGGTCCGACTTCGGAAAGAGCCATCCATAGCCGCCCGGAGTACACCCGATGTCCAGCCCGACGACGTTCTCCCATTCCGAGGGAAACCGGCCCCTGGGCGTGATGTTTCCCTCCATTGCTATGCCCTGGGCCAATCTTACCTTCAGGCCCGACAGCCGAGCTGTGACGCCGTTCGCTCCGTCCGCCCCTACGAGGACGGAGCCCTCGAAGGCGCAGCCATTGGCGCGAACGACGACCCGGGTCGGTTGCCTTTCGACCGATCTGATGAAACAGCGCTCGCGCAGTGAAGCGCCGGATTCAACGGCCTTCTCGACGAGGAGCTGGTCTAGCTTCAGGCGCTGCGTCAGGTAGACGAGGTCGTGTTCGGATGTTCTGTTGAACCCATTGCCCTGCCTGAACGAAAAGTGCAGCCCCTTCGCCGTACGCTCAGTGACCGAGGTCAGGTCGAACGGCAGAAGGTTTGCCGCCCGAATCGTTACCCCGCCGCCGCACGGCTTGTCCCTGGGAAACTCGGCCTTGTCCAGCATCAAGACGGAAAGACCGTGACTCGCACATTCACGGGCCGTCGTACTGCCCGCGGGACCTGCTCCGACTACGATGACGTCATAACGCATGTGTGTACCGGCGAATCCAGACCCAGAAAAACTTGCACTGGACTGACCTGAACGCGATGCGAAAGGCACGCGGAGCGTTCACGTCTGGCCGACCCGAATTATATTAGCCAGATATATCAGTTGCAATGTTAACGAAGCGCGTCCTTAGCGTTGGCCAGTGCATGAGCAGGAGCCGCGCCCGGAAAAGACAGATGTTCAGACAAACTATCCTTCGAGCCGGTCCAGCACGGATATCCCAGCTACTTTTAGGCGAATGGCGAATATGGCAGACGGCGTCGT
>JADFKI010000155.1 GCA_022565015.1 Chloroflexota bacterium | reverse complement strand
CCGGCCGGCGACGAGTCCGTGGACCACCTCCAGATACTCGGTGCCGGCGAGGCTCCGCGGCGTACCCTCCATGGCATTGGCGCCCAGGAGCACTACGACATCACCTTCTCCATGGAATCCGATGTTCACATGCGCCTCGACGTCTTCGAGCAGGCCCAGGGAGCCAATCACAGGCGTAGGGTAGATCGCCGTTCCATGCGTCTCGTTGTACAGGCTGACGTTGCCGCTGATGACCGGCGCTTCAAGCGCACGGCTTGCCTCGGCCATTCCCTTAATCACCTCTTCGAGCTGGTAGTAGACCTCGGGACGCTCCGGGTTTCCGAAGTTCAGGCAGTCGGTCAAGGCGATAGGCTCCGCGCCGACACACGAGATATTGCGACACGCCTCGGCAACGGCTATCTGTCCGCCTACGAAGGGATCGAGGTAGCATATGCGCCCGTTGCCGTCGGTTGCCAGGGCAATGGCCTTCTTCGTGCCTTTCAGTCTGAGCACGGCGGCATCGCCTCCCGGCGCAACCACGGTGTTGGTCTGCACCTGGTGGTCGTACTGCCGGTAGACCGACTCCTTACAGGCTATGTTGGGCGACGCAAGCAGGCGCAACAGTATGTCTTCCGGGCTCTCATCGGGGAGCGGCACCTTACTCAGGTCGTAGCTCTGGAGAGCCTTCATCCAATCGGGCTTTACGCCCTGGAGCCGATAGAGTGGCGGGTCCGTGAGTAGATCTACTGGAAGCTCGCCCTCCTTAACATTGGAATCGAATATTCGGGCGTTGCCGTCGTCCGTGACCCTGCCGATTACGGTCGACTGAAGGTCCCATTTGTCGAAGATTGCTCGCACCTGGTCTTCGTGGCCCGCCTTTACGATGATGAGCATCCTCTCCTGGGACTCTGAGAGCATGACCTCATAGGGCGTCATGCCCGTGTCACGCCGAGGTATCTTCGCTACGTCGAGCTCGATGCCGCTGCCGCCGCCGGCTGCCGATTCGACGGCGGCGCTGGTGAGTCCCGCCGCTCCGAGGTCCTGGATGCCGACGAAGTGATCGGTCCTGGCGACTTCAAGGCAGGCCTCGATCAGCACCTTCTCCAGAAACGGGTTGCCGACCTGTACCGTCGGGCGAAGCTCGCGATCATCCTCGAACGTCCTGGAAGCAAGCCCCGAAGCGCCGTGAATGCCGTCACGGCCGGTGTCGGCGCCCACGAGCATCAGGAGGTTTCCCGCGCCTCCGGCTGCGGAGTGTACCAGCTCGCCCCGATTCAATATCCCCACGCACATCGCGTTTACCAGCGGGTTCCCCGAATAAGATGGCGAAAAGACGACCTCGCCGCCCACGTTGGGGATGCCTATGCAGTTGCCGTACCCCGATATCCCCGACACCACCCCTTCGAACAGGTAGCGATTTCGGGCATCGGTGAGCGGTCCAAACCTCAGAGAGTTTAGAAGTGCGATCGGCCTCGCGCCCATGGCGAAGATGTCGCGGACGATCCCGCCCACGCCCGTGGCCGCTCCCTGGTACGGCTCTATCGCCGAGGGATGGTTGTGGGACTCGATCTTCATGACGATCGCCAGGCCGTCTCCGATGTCCACGACGCCCGCGTTTTCGGCGCCGGGCTCGACCATGAGCCTCGGACTTTCGCTCGGCAGCAGTCGCAGGAGCGGCTTGGAGTGCTTGTAACCGCAGTGCTCGCTCCACAACGAACCGAACAGCCCGAGCTCGAGCTCGTTGGGCTCTCGGCCAAGCCGCTCGACGATGGCCTCGTACTCCGCCTCGGACAGCGCGAGCTGGTCTAGTGCTTCCTTAGTAACAGGCATAATCTACAGACCTACTGTACCCCAAACGTGATCAAGATGGCGCCGCCAACCACCAGGGCGGCTCCCGCGAACGTCTGCCAGGTCACCCTCTCCAGCCGTCGCAGGAAGATGCTCGCCAGGACTGCCGCCATCAGGGGGTATGTCCCCGCGAGAGGAGCGACCAGCACGACGGGCGCCTCTTTCAGTGCGAGAAACCAAAAAGTCACTCCCCACGTCGCGGAGCCCCCGGCAATCGCAACGAACAGCCAGGCCCGTCCTGGGGTCTTCGCGGCGATGTCGGCCGCGAACTGCCGGTGAAAAAGAGCGAACAAAATCATGGTGCCGAATATCATCGAGAACGAGGTAGCAACGAGGGGAGGAGCGAAGTCGATCACGATCTTCCGGCCTACGACCGCAACCGAGCCGTACGCGACGGCTGCCAGGAGAGAGGCGCCGTAGCCCAAGAGGAGCTGCCTACGTGGAGCGCTGATCTGTGTCATCTCTGACCAACGATCAGGGCAACACCCCCGATAATGGCGACCGTACCGATCATCATGAGCGTGTTAATCGTCTCTCCACCCACCGTGACCGCTAATATGGCGGCAAAGAGGGGCGACGAACCTACGATAGCAGTCGACTTTGAGACTCCAATCTTGCTGACTCCGGTATAGTTCAGAAGCCTTCCCAGTGGAAAATTAATGACCCCGGAGATGAAGAACCAGAGAAACGCTATGCCGCTAAGGGCAATAATCTCTCTTTGATGGAATATGATCGACAGGGTCAGGGTGATGCTGATGCCTATGAGCAGTGATACGATGGTGCCCGTTGTGGGCCGCACGTGCTGAAGACCTATCCTGGCGAAGACCGCGCTACCGGCGAAACCCATTGCCGCAGCCAGCGAAAGCGCAACACCCAGCATTAGTTTGTCTTGCCACCTCGACCCGCCGGCTGAAGCGAACGTGAAGACTCTATTATCGACTGAAAGATCAGCTTGCCGTCAACGCCGCCAAGAAGCGGGTCGCAGCAGCGCTCGGGATGAGGCATCATGCCCAAAACGTTGCCCCGCTCGTTGGTGATGCCGGCGATGTTGGCCAGCGACCCGTTGGGATTCGCCTCGCCGGTAACCTCTCCGTCGGCGTCGCAGTAACGGAACAGCACCCTGCCCTCCGATTCCAGCCGCTGAAGGGTCTCGGCATCGGCGAAGTAGTTTCCCTCGGCGTGGGATATGGGCACGCGCAGTACCTGCCCCACGTTACAGGCGTTGGTGAAAGCCGTATCGCTCCGCTCCACTCTCAGGTTCACCCACTGGCACCTGAATTGAAGGTGGTCGTTTCGCATGAGTACGCCGGGCAGGAGCCCGGCCTCGCAGAGAATCTGGAACCCGTTGCAGATGCCGTAGACGAGCTTTCCGTCCTCGGCAGCCTTCGCCACCGAGTCCATGACCGGCGAAAACCTGGCGATGGCGCCCGGTCTCAGGTAGTCGCCGTATGAAAACCCGCCGGGGAGGATAATGCAGTCATATTCGGACAGATCGGTCTCTTTGTGCCACACGTAATCGACGTCTTCTCGGAATACGTCGTTGATCACGTCGAAGCAGTCTCTGTCGCTCCAGGTCCCTGGGAACACGACTACGGCAAATCTCATGGTCAGACGGCCTTCAACAGGTCGTTGACGATGGAGCTCACCTGCTTGCCCTCGGCGCGGCCCTTCACCCTGGGCATCACCTGGCTCATCACCTTGCCCATATCGCCGGGTCCGGAGGCGCCGACGTCTGATATCGCCTGACCGACCAGCTCCTTGATCTCATCGGCGGAAAGCTGCTGGGGCAGGTAAGGGAGTATGAAGTCCAACTCAGCCTTTTCCTTGTCGACCAGGTCCTGACGGTCGGCCTTTTCGAAGGCCTCGATGCTGTCTCGGCGCTGCTGGGCCTGGCGGCTCAACACGGCCAATATTCCTTCATCATCCAGCTCGGTCCGCTTGGCGATCTCCTCGTTTTGTATGACTGACAACAGATAACGAATAGTCGTGCGGCGCGTTGTGTCGCCGCTTCGCATCGCGTCCTTCAGCTCGTCGTTTAGCCTGGTTTTCAGCGGCATGTCATTCCCTAGATTCGTATTCCCGTCGAAGTATAGGTAGGCGCAAATTGCGTGTCAAGAATAGCGCGGCGGGTTCGTGCAGGTCCTATCCAAGTCTCTCGATGGCCTTGCGTACGGAGGCGACCGTTCGCTCTTTGCCCATGACCTCCATGGTCTGAAAGAGCGGAGGCGCGACTCGGAGGCCCGTCGTGGCCATCCTCAGGCTTCCAAAAAGCTGCCCCGCCTTCACGTTCAGGTCGCCGGCCGTTGCCCTGAGCAACTCCTCGAGGGGCTCGGACTCGAAGCTGCCAAGGGACTCGATGCCTGTCAGCGCCACCTCGAGGCCGTGCCTGGTGGACTCTGTGTCCATGCCCTTTTGCACGAGCTCCTCGGACTCGTATTCGACCTCATCTTTGAAGAGGAACGAGATGAGCGGCTCGGCGTCCCGCAGGGTCTTCATGCGCTCCTTTACGAGAGGCACGAGCCTAATCACATATTCTCTGTCCGGTATTATCTCAATTGTCTCAGGAGGACATTCCCTCCAGAAGGACAAGAGAGCGTCGGCCAACGCATCGTCGGTCAGCGTTCGAATGTAGTGTCCGTTCATCCAGTCCAGCTTTTCGGTATTGAATATGGCGGAGGACTTGGTGATTCGGTCCAGGGTGAACTGCTCCACAAGCTCCTGAACGGTGAATAGCTCCGTCTTGTCGTCCAGCGACCACCCAAGCAGCGTGAGGAAGTTGAACATCGACTGCGGAAGATATCCCAGGTCTCGATACTCCAGCACGGACGTCGCGCCGTGTCGTTTGCTCAGCTTGGAGCGGTCGGGAGCCAGAATGATGGGCAGGTGTGCGAACTGCGGCGGCTCCCAGCCAAAGGCCTCGTAGAGCTGGAGATGCCGGGGTATGCTGGGCAACCACTCCTCGGCCCGAAGCACGTGGCTGATCTTCATGTGATGGTCGTCTACGACGTGGGCCAGGTGATAGGTAGGAAACCCGTCCGACTTCAGCAGGACGTAGTCATCGACCAGCTTGTTCTCGAACGTCACCTCTCCCCTGACGATATCGTTGACCGTCGTTGTGCCGTCCAGGGGCATGCTGAAGCGGACCACCGTGGTCTCGGCCGAGCTCTCGAGCTCCAGCCTTTCCTCGTCGGAAAGATCTCTGCATCTTCTATCGTAGCCGGTAAAACCCTTGGCCTTGGCCTGACGGCTCCGGACCTCCGCGAGCCGTTCCGACGTGCAGTAGCAGCGATACGCGTGGCCGCTCGCGACCAGCTGCTTGACCGCATCCTGATACAGGTCGAGTCTCTGCGACTGAAAGTAGGGCCCGTAGTCGCCGCCTACTTCAGGTCCTTCGTCCCACTCGATGCCAAGCCATCGCAAGGCCTCCTGGAGAACACCGACGGAGCC
This sequence comes from Chloroflexota bacterium, assembly GCA_022565015.1. GTDB lineage: Bacteria > Chloroflexota > Dehalococcoidia > Lucifugimonadales > JADFKI01 > JADFKI01. The sequence continues at coordinate 3,537 of JADFKI010000155.1, read as the reverse complement.
CTCGACAAGACGGGCCTGGTCCGTGTCTTCGATTCGGAATATGAAGCGCCCTCCGTGATGCCGGGCGAACAGCCAGTTGAATATCGCGGTGCGAATACCGCCGACATGCGGGTCGCCCGTCGGGCTTGGCGCGAACCGGACCCGGACTTCTTTTTCCATGGACGCTGGTCTCCTCTCATCGGCATTTTAGCACGGAGGCCCAGCCTATCTCCATACAGTTAGATGCTCGGCGCAGTCCTTCTTCGGCGCCGGCAGGCGTTGACTGCCGGCCTCCTTAATGATACGCTATCTCAGTACCCCAACCTATTTCTCATTTTAACATGAGTTTAATTGAGACTCAGTATCATGAACGATGTGCGACCGGCACGACACGACCTCCTGGCCGTCCTCGAAGACAACGGCCACCGCGTAACGAGCCCTCGAAGGTCCGTAATCTCTTTGCTCGAGGACAAGTCCGATGGCTTCAGCGCCGAGGAGATCAGCAGCGAGCTTCCCGGGGTGGGCAGGGCAACAGTCTACCGCACCATAAAGCTGCTTCTCGAAGCGGGAGTGATCTGCAAACTGGTACTCCCGGACGGAGGATCGAAGTACAGCCTTGCACGCGTCGAACACCACCATCATACCCTCTGCATCAGATGCGGCACGGTGGGAGAGTTTAGAGACGCCACTATCGAGCGTCTTGTGCGGGCCATAGGGGAAGACATCTCGGGCGAGATAGTAGGCCACCGAATGGAGTTCGATATCGTCTGCGAGCAGTGTCTCGCGGCATCGGCTACCTAAACGGCCGTCGACGGAGAGCATCGAGTACATATGGGATTGATGGTGATGACTGAATTAAAGAAACGATGGGGCCTGTGCGGTCTCGGAAGGGCCGTGGCAGGTATTTGTGCCCTTTCCGTCGTTTCGGTCGCGTGCGTGGGAGCCTCCGCTGATGCCACCGGCCAACCTGCGCTCGATCGTGGCGACATCCTGGTCGTTACCACGACATACCCGCTACAGTATTTCGCGGAGCGAATCGGCGGGAGCGCCGTGGAAGTCGTCAACCTCGTCTCTCCCGGCGTGGAGGCCCATGATTTTGAGCCGAGGCCCGCGGACATTCGACTCCTGGATCGCGCCGACCTCGTTCTTTACAACGGTCTGGGCTTTGAGCCCTGGATGGGCCGGGCCCTTTCCAACGTCAGCGACCGTCCTCGCGTCATCGTAGAGGCGAGCAAAGGCGCGGCAAACGACGACCCCCACGTGTGGCTCGACCCTCTGAAGGCGGCCCAACAGGTGAAGCTCATCAGGGACGCGCTGATCGGGGCCGACGCATCGATGTCGGAGTCCTTCGCTCAAGCCGGTGTGGCCCTCATAGAAGAGCTTCAAGCTCTAAACAACCGTTATGCCGACGGACTTGCGTCGTGTGAGCTCACAAGCTTCGTGACCTCTCACGATGCCTTCGGCCACCTCGCCCTACGTTATGGGCTCGACCAGATACCGGTCTCAGGGCTGTCGCCGGAATCCGAGCCGTCGGCGGGCGAGCTGGCAAGGCTGGCGGATGAGATACTGGAAATGGGAGCAAGATACCTGCTGGTCGAACCGGGCGGCAGCACCAGGCTCTTGCAGACGCTGGCTTCGGAGACGGGCGCGCAGCTGTTGATACTGCACCCGTTGGCAAGCCTCACAAAAGCGGAGGTGCAGAGGGGCGAAGACTACTTTTCTATCATGGGAACAAATCTCACGACTTTAAGGACTGTCTTACAGTGCAATTGAACCCAAACACCCTTGCGAACGCCGTCGCGGATGCGTCGCTTCAGTTCGAGAACGTCTGGTACCAGTACGACTCAGAGGCGGTGATAGAGGATATCAGCCTGTCCGTGGGGCCCGGAGAGTTCGTTGCGATACTCGGGCCAAACGGCAGCGGCAAGACGACTCTCATCAAGCTGGCTTTAGGGCTTATCACGCCGAGCCGAGGCTCCGTGAAGCTGTTCGGAGAGCCGCCCGAACACTTTCGCGAATGGAATAAGATAGGCTACGTACCCCAGGCCGTAGAGGTCATCGGGACGCAGTTTCCCGCGACCGTCGAAGAGGTGGTATCACAGGGCCTCTACAAGGGCTTCGACCCGTTTTCTCTTTTCCGAAGGGGCGGCCAGTCCGCCGTTCTGGACGCCATGGAGACCGCTGGCATTGCGGCAATCAAGAAACGTCGAATCTCCTCCCTATCCATCGGACAGCAGCAACGCACCCTGATTTCCAGGGCGCTGGTACGCCACCCACAGCTGCTCGTGCTCGACGAACCCGTCGCCGGAGTCGACGCCGCGGGACAGGAGCAGCTCTACTCGTTGTTGCGCCGCCTAAACCGCGAGCAAGACATGACGATTCTCATGGTGTCCCACGACATAGGCGCTGTGTTGCGAGAGGCGACGACCGTGGCCTGCATAAACAGAAGCCTGGTCTTTCACGGCCCTCCGCATAACATCACCCAGAAGGAGCTCTCCACCCTGTACGGGCTGCCGATGGACGTACTGCTGCACGACGTTCTGCACGAGCACAGGTAGAGAGATGCCGGCACTTTTCGCTTACGATTTCATGATCAGGGCCCTGCTTGCAGGGCTGCTCATTGGGACTCTCGCACCGGCGCTGGGCATGTTCCTAGTGCTGAGACGCCTGTCGCTGATCGCCGACAGCCTGTCTCACGTAGCTCTGACCGGCGTGGCCATCGGCCTGCTGACAAATACGTTCCCGCCGCTGATCGCCCTTGGGGCGACGGCCATAGCCGCCACGACGATCGAGGTTGTCCGCGCTCGCCGGGTCATGCCGGGAGACGCGGCCCTGGCGGTAGTCCTATACTCGGCCCTGGCCATAGCAGTCGTCATTATAAGCATGGCGGACGGATTCAACGTCGACCTGTTCGCCTACCTCTTCGGCAGCATACTCACCGTGAACGCAACGGACCTCTGGCTGCTGGCAGCGCTCGTAGTCCTGGCCCTGGGGTTCATAGCGCTGTTCTACTCAGAGCTGGCGCAGGCGGCCTTCGACAACGACCTCGCGCGGACCAACGGCGTGAGGGTCTTCGCCGTAAATCTAATGCTGGCCGTGCTGACGGGGGCGACGATAGTATTGTCGATGCGAGTCGTGGGCGTCCTGCTGGTCGGAGCGCTCATAGTCATTCCCGTCATGGTGAGCCTCAAGATTGCTACGGGCCTCCGAAGGGCGATACTGCTGGCCATGCTGGTCGGCGTTCTGAGCATGACCGTCGGGCTGGGGATAGCCTTCTACGCCAACATCGCCGCGGGAGGCTCGGTCGTGCTGACGGCGGTGGGTCTGCTGGTGATTACACTGACGGCATCCTGGGCCGTTTCGGCGTACCGGCGGTCTCGAATCGACGTCCGGGCCCTGTCGGATTCGCGGGTTGCTATAGGCGCCGAAGGGCATGTGGATGACTAAGTAACTATCTCAAATGGTGGTTCGACAAGCTCTAAGCTCGACTTTGTACATTCCGATTGAGCCTCAACACGAAGGCGTATAGCTGATGGTCAGTAATCGGCAGACATTTTA
>JADFKI010000154.1 GCA_022565015.1 Chloroflexota bacterium | reverse complement strand
TTGTCGGAGAGCGTCTGGCTGGGCGCGATCACGATGCTGTCGCCGGTGTGCACGCCCATGGCATCCAGGTTCTCCATGTTGCACACCGTGATGCAGGTGTCGGCGCCGTCGCGCATTACCTCGTATTCGATCTCGCGCCAACCGACGAGCGAGCGCTCCAAGAGGACCTGGCGGATGGGGCTCGCCGCAAGGCCGCCGCGGGCGATGTCCTCGAGCTCGGCGAGGGTCGTCGCGATGCCTCCGCCCGTGCCGCCGAGCGTGTAGGCCGGACGCACGACCAGCGGCAACCCGAGGCTCCGGCCGACGGCGATCACCTGGGGGAGGTCGTTGGCGATCGCGTTGGCGGGGACCGGCCCACCGATGCTCTTGAGCAGTTCGCCGAAAAGCTGGCGGTCCTCCGCCATCTTGATGGATTCGATGGGCGTGCCTAGGGAGCGGACGTCGTACTTGTCCAGGATGCCCGCCTCGTGCAGCTCGATGGCCAGGTTCAACCCCGTCTGGCCTCCCAGCGTCGGCAGCAGGCCGTCGGGCCGCTCCTTCTCGATGACCCGCTCGAGCACCTCGACGGTCAGCGGCTCGATGTAGACCGCGTCCGCGATGCCCTCGTCGGTCATGATGGTTGCCGGGTTGGAGTTGACCAGCACGGTCGATACGCCCTCCTCGCGCAGGGCCTTGCACGCCTGCGTGCCGGCGTAGTCGAACTCGGCCGCCTGGCCGATGACGATGGGCCCGCTGCCGATGACGAGGACCTTCTTGGGTTTGGGGTGCGTGGTCATGGGCTGGTCAGGCCATCATCTCCAGGAACCGGTCGAAGACGTACTCGCTGTCCAGCGGCCCCGGCGAGGCCTCCGAGTGGTACTGGATCGTGAGCACCGGGCGCTCGCGGTGCCGCAGCCCCTCGATCGTGCCGTCGTTCAGGTTGCGGTGCGTGACGACGATGTCCGGGGGCAGCGAGTCGTCCGACACCGCGTACCCGTGGTTCTGCGCGGTGATGACGACGCGGCCCGTCTCGAGGTCTTGGACCGGGTGGTTGGCCCCCCGGTGGCCGAACTTGAGCTTGTACGTCTGCCCACCGAGCGCCCGTGCGATGACCTGGTGGCCCAGGCAGATGCCGAGCGTGGGCACCCGCTCGATGATGGCCTTCGCCGTCTCGACCGTCACCGTGTTGTGCACGGGGTCCCCCGGGCCGGGCGAGAAAACGACGCCGTCCGGCTCGAGTGCGAGCACCTCCTCGGCGGAGGCCGTTGCGGGGAGCACGCTGACCCGGCACCCGCGCTTGGCGAGCAGGCGCAGGATGTTGTACTTGACGCCGCAGTCGACCACCGCCACGCGCTTGCCGCTGGCGCCGGAAGCCGGCCAGGCGTACCCCTTGCCGACGGTGACGCGCTCCACGAAGTTGACGGCGTCGTAGGAGGGCAGGGCGCTCAGCTCGGCCAACGCCGCCTGTGGCTCGCCCGTCGTGACCGCGCCCATCATCACGCCCTGGGAGCGGATCCGGCGCGTGACGGCGCGCGTATCGACGCCGTGGATGCCCGCAATCCCCTCGGTTGCCAGGTAGTCGTGCAGCGTGCGGTTGGAGTCGTAGTGGCTGGGCGTGGGCGATTGCTCGCGGACGACGAACGCCGCCACCTGGACCTGCTTCGACTCGACGTCCGCGTCGTTGATGCCGTAGTTGCCCTGGAGCGGGTATGTCGGCACGACGATCTGCCCGGCAAAGGACGGGTCGGTGAGCATCTCCTGGTATCCGGTCATGGACGTGGCGAAGACGACCTCGCCGTGGGCTGAAGTCCGCGCGCCAAAGGCATAGCCCTTGTAAGCCGAGCCGTCTTCCAGAACGAGATGAGCGGATTCAGTCATGTAATTATCGAATTCCTGGTTCCAGGGGGAGGGTACGTGAGCGGATCTGACCCTCCGTGACGCTCATGATGAACCCACTTTCCAGAAGGTCCTCATGCTCCTCCAATATTAATGCCATGTATCGATTTAATGAATCAGGGCGCATATTACGCAGGCGGAAGATAATGACGCTGGGTAGGTGTGCGGCGCTGGCTGCGATGAGTTCGCCAAAGTCGAGGTCGTGAGTAAGCAGAATTCGTTCTTCGCTCCTCGCTTTATCGAGAATTTCCGAATCGGGTAATCGACCAAGGTTCTGGTCATTCAAATGAGTCGCATCGTGACCCGAATCCTGTAGATATGTTACCGTCCCCGGTGAGATGCCCATGTCTGCGAGAAACCTCACGGCGACGCAGGTTCTAATGGAATGACCGACTCGTCGGCGAGCCATGCGGCATACTGCAGCGCTTGGCGGATATCGTCAGTCTCCAAGTATGGGTATTCGCTCAAGATGTCTTCAGTGGACATGCCGTTTGAAACCAGGTTCAATACCAGCGCGACAGTAATGCGCATGCCCCTTACGCATGCGCGGCCACCCATGACCTTCTGGTCGAATGTAATTCTATCGAATCCCAGCATGTTCATATCACCTGTTTCCTCCTAGCGGAAGCAAACATTTGGGCTTCTCAAAGGAACCAGCCCGCCCAATTCCCTAATCCGCAAAGGCCCAGTGTGAAGCGATTCCATTAGATACGGTTACTATTGTGTTTGATAGACGACTTCGCCGCCGAGGATCGTGGCCACCACCCGGCCCTTGAGCGTCGTGCCGTCCAGGGGCGTGTTCTTGCCCTTGGACACGAAGCCCTCGGCGTCGACTATCCACTCGGCGTCGGGGTCGAAGATGGTGATGTCGGCGGGTGCGCCCTCTTTTAGAGTACCCAGATCGGGCCTACCGAGAAACCTCGCCGGACCAATCGTCAGCTTTTCGATAAGCAGAGGCAACTCCACTCGACCGGCGTGAACGAGGCCCATGAGCGAGCCCAGGGCCGTCTCAAAAACGCTGATTCCGAAGGCCGCCTCCTGAAAGGTGCACAGCTTGTCGACGCGGTTGTGCGGCGCATGGTCGGTGGCTATGGCGTCTATCGTGCCGTCCTTGAGGCCCTCCACCAGCGCCTCTACGTCGGCCGTGGCGCGCAGTGGAGGGTTGACCTTGGCCCTCGTCTCGTAGGCTGCGGCAGTCAGAGGGGCGAATCTCTTCTCTGCCTGATGATTGGTATCGTCAGCTCCGGAAAGGCCGAGTATGGCCTCGTCGCTCAGTGTCAGGTGATGGGGCGTCACCTCGCAGGTCACGTTCAGGCCACGCTCTTTGGCCTGCCGCACCAGCCCTAACGAGGTCCCGGTGCTGAGATGGGCAGCGTGAAAGCGCCCTCCCGTCAGCTCTGTCAGCGCGATGTCCCGGGAGACCATGATGTCCTCGGACGAGTTCGGGATGCCCTTGATGCCCAACCGGTTGGACACCCAGCCCTCGTTCATGGCGCCGCCCTTGAATAGCGCGTGGTCTTCGCAGTGGTTGATAACTGCCAGGCCCTGTGCGGTGCTGTAGCTGAGGGCCTGACGCATGATATTGGAGTCGGCGACCGGGTTGCCGTCGTCACTGAAACCAACGGCGCCCGCGTCGGCAAGCTCCCCCATTTCAGCAAGCTCCTGCCCATTGCCTCCCTTGGTTACGCAGCCTATGGGCAAGACCCTGACCGCGCCCTCATCGCGCGCCTTGCGGAGGACGTATTCGATCACCGCCCAGGAATCCATGGCGGGATTCGTGTTGGGCATGGCGCAGATCGTAGTGAAGCCGCCCTTGGCTGCGGCACGCGTGCCGGTGGCGATGGTCTCCTTGTCCTCGAAGCCCGGCTCTCGAAGGTGGCAGTGCAGGTCAATAAAGCCGGGGCACACCACCTTGCCCGAGGCGTCGATTACTTCAGCATGATCGGGCCGGGGAATCTGTTCCGCGACGCCGCGAACCACTCCATCCTCAACGAGAACGTCGCCAATTCTGTCCATGCCTTGACCGGGGTCGATTATCCGGCCGCCTTTGATCAGAAGCTGTCCCATCTGCTCACTTCCCGTGCCGGTTCAAGTAGACGCCCTGCTCAATATCGGGGTCGCCCTGTGGCGAATTTTCACCCGCTTCGTCACGACAACACCGACAGCCTGTCCAGGATCTCGGTCACGTGCGGGTATACGGAGACCCCTCCATTCCGGTCCCACCAGATGTGTTCCTCCACCCGCGTATCGTCTGTCTCGTCGACCTCTCCGTCGGCGTCCACGCGAAATACGTGATGCGTGTTGTATTTACCTCCGTGTTGGAAGAGGTAGGAGATGCTGGTCGCCGTAAGGGCCGTCTCCTCGTAGAGCTCCCTGGCAACCGCCGAAATGGGAAGCTCGCCAGGGTCGACTCCTCCGCCGGGGAGGGCGAAGCTGTTCCTGCCGCGGTCGCGAATCAGTATGGCCGTGGCGCGTTGACGTTGCTCCGAGATGCTACTTGCCCTCTCTCACAGGAGTCGCGATGCCGTACAAGGTCGCCATTCTGACGGCGACGCCGTTGGTAACCTGCTCTTCGATGACTGATTGTGCTCCGTGGGCGACCTCAGGGTCTATCTCGATGCCTTCATTCATGGGGCCCGGGTGCATGACGAGCACATTTGGCTTGGCCAGCTTCAACCTCTCGGGCGTAATCCCATAGATTTTCGAGTACTCTCTCAAGGTGGGAAGGTGTCCGGCCTGCTGCCGCTCTAATTGCAGCCTCAAGGCCATGACGACGTCGGCGCCTTCGAGGGCACGCTCGACGTTAGTCTCCACCTTCACGGAAGCGAAGGGGTGTCCCTCCTGGGAACGATATCCGTTCTGAAAGTCCTGGGGTATCAGCGTGGGCGGCGCGCAAAGCACGACCTCGGCCCCCATCTTGGTCAGGCCCCAGAGGTTGGAGCGGGCGACCCTGCTGTACAGCAGATCACCCACAATCACTACCTTCAGGCCTTCGATACGCCCGAGGTGGCTCTTGATGGTGTAGATGTCCAATAGGGCCTGCGTCGGATGGGCGTGCATGCCGTCTCCGGCGTTTATCACGGAGGCGTCCAGAAACCTTGACAGGAAATGCGGCGCTCCCGAGTGAGGGTGCCGCATGACTATGATGTCGGCGTTCATCGCCTGGAGGGTAAGCGCCGTGTTGTAGAGCGACTCGCCCTTTTCGATGCTGCTTCCGCTGCCCGAAACGTTGATGACGTCGGCGCTCAGTATCTTGCCCGCCTGCTCGAACGAGACCCTGGTACGGGTGCTTGCCTCGTAGAAAAGCGTAATTACGCTCTTACCTCGAAGGGTCGGGATCTTCTTGATGTCCCTGTGCAGGACCTCCTTCATGGCGTCGGTATTCTGAAGGATGACCTCGATCTCTTCACGGGAGAAGTCGTCCAAGTCCAGCAGGTTGCGGCGCAAACTCGCTGCCTCGCCGGAGCTCCTGGGCTGTGCCACTACGGGATGGCGGATAGTCATCTATATCGTCCTTCCATCGGCCGTGCCGGACTGCATGCGTCCATTTCCCTTTCGCAATAAGGCGACATCGTCTATTCCATCTATCTCAGTCAGGCGTACCTTCACATCTTCGTCCATCGAGGTCGGCACGTTCTTGCCCACGTAGTCAGCCCTGATCGGTAGCTCCCTGTGCCCGCGGTCGACCAGCACCGCGAGCTGGATCTCCTTGGGTCGGCCGAAGTCGTTCAGCGCGTCCATGGCGGCGCGAACCGTCCTGCCGGTGTAAAGCACATCGTCGACCAGCACGATTCGCCAGCCCTGAATATCGACGGGAATTTTGGTGGGCCGCATCAGGGGCCGCGCGCCTCCCGCTATGTCGTCGCGATAGAGGCCGATGTCCAGTGTGCCCACCTCGACGTCTTTGCCCTCGAACTCCTTGATGTAGGACGACAGCCGCTGTGCCAGGGGCACGCCTCTCGTATGCATGCCAATCAGCACGAGCTCCTCAACCCCTGCGTTGCGTTCCAGGATCTCGTGGGCGATGCGAGTTAGCGCGCGCCTGATCTCGTCCTCAGTGAGGATTTTCCTCTCATCCAGGGTAGGGTTCAATCGGCCACTCTCCTGCAGACGCGGATTCCAGGCTTCGCGGACATAGGCCGATACGCCTCTGAGCGACGTTTATGGCAGCCCTGGGGAATGTGAGATACTGAGCAGGCCAATAAAAAAACCTCTTACCATTACGGCAAGAGGCCTTCGTTGGACCTTCAAGCGGACCTACTGTCGAACAGAGCCCTGCTGACGGAATCGCCCCTTGCCAGTCTCACGGGACTGAATTAAAGGGTCGCTGGCACATCGGTGTCGGCGTCTTTATTAATACGTCATTTTAAAGGACTGCGCGCGAATGTTCAAGTCGGCAAAGCCGATTTCGGTATAAAGCGCCGATAAAAACGATTCGCCTCCAAGCCGCCCGCAAAGTCTTCACATCTACCTTGACGCGTTCTCGCCGGAAAACATAGAATAGTTTGAATCACCTTCATTGGGAGTTCTACGAGGTAATCCGCTCGTACAGGGGGTCTGTTCCGAATTTCTGATAAGAAACGGGTCGAAGAGTTGGTTTCCGCCGGCGGCGTGGTGTATCGCATGAAGGAAAGTACGGTGGAAGTCATCGTTTGCGGTAGAGAATCGCCGCAAGTTTGGGGACTTCCCAAGGGCACGCCTGATGCCGGTGAGACTCGTGAACAGACCGCGCTCCGCGAGGTGAACGAAGAGACGGGTCTCGAAGTAGAGCTCGATGAATACATAGATTGCATCGAATATTGGTTCGGCAAGACCACTAACGGTACCAGGTGTCACAAGACCGTTTACTTCTACCTGATGAAGGCAACCGGGGGCGACTTCTCCCTGCACGACCATGAATTCGACTACGTACGTTGGTTGTCCGTGGAGGAGGCCCGCAAGACTCTCACCTACGAAAACGAGGTAAAGATTGTTGAGGATGCCCTTTCCTTGGTCTGGAAAAAGGCCCGAACAGGCTGAAGCTGAAGAGGTGTTCGTAAAAGGGGAGAAGGTCATCCTTCGTGAGAAACGCATCGAGGATGCGCCGGAAGACTATGCGTGGCGCGTAGACGAAGAATTGGCCAGGCTCGATGCGACCCGCCCTCTCCGCATGTCCTATGCCGATTTCCAGAGGTATTCCCAGGAAGAGATGGGCTACTCCAATCCCCGGTCGAAGCGTCTCGCAATTGAGACCCACGACGGCACGCACATCGGCAACATCATGTACTACGACATCGACCTGCGCCGTAAGGAATCCGAGCTTGGGATCATGATCGGGGACCGCGACTACTGGGGCAAGGGATACGGCACCGACTCTGTAAACTCTTTGCTGGAACACATCTTCATCAATACTGAGATCACAAGAGTCTACCTTCACACATTGGAGTGGAACGAGCGCGCCAGAAAGTCCTTCACGAAGTCCGGCTTCAAAGAGGTAAAGAAGGTGCGTCGCAGCGGGATGGACTTCGTCCTTATGGAGATATGGCGCTCCGACTGGCAGGCTGTGTTCGGTAAAGATGCACCGAACAAGGACGGCGAAGTCTCCTCAGACCCGGCAGAGTAGCTGTTCGTCGTTTGCAAGGAGCGGCCAGGGCCTGCTGCATTGCTGCCGGAGTCGCCCGCTGAAGGCTATTTGCGCCTCGGTCTCGTCCGCTGGTAGGGGAGGCCCATTTCCCGGCATCGCCGGGGATCTTTATAGGCTTTCACCCCTAAGTCGGTGACTTATAGCCCATCCGAAAACTGCCACGAATGGTTCGACAAGCTCTCCGCAGAAGCGGAGTCCGAAGATATTCCTCACAAGGAGTCGGACACCACGAACGGGCAATCTTCCGTTCGTCCTGAGCACTGTCGAAGGACCGTAAGACGTCAAATTAAGGTTTTCGGATAGGCTCTAAGCCGAGGTCGGCATCCGGGTCATGGCTGCCAGCTCAAATATGAACCTAACATTCCGGCGATTGCCTTCGCCAGACCCTATGAGTGCGCACCCGCGATCCCGGCCGGAATGCCGTTGGGACGGCGGTTGAGGTGCGACTGGGCCTCGCGGTTGGTCGACAGCGGCCCCGTCACCGTGTGGTAGCGCAGGCCGGCGACCATCAGCTCCTCCGCGGGGAAGCGCGTTATGACCTCGGGCCCGTCCTTGGTGACTACGACCTCCTCTTCGATGCGCGCGGCAGACCATCCGTCGGACGACGGCCAGAACGTCTCCAGAGCGAAGACCATTCCCTCCTCTATGACCTGCGGATTGTCCAGAGAAAACAGGCGGCTCAGGATCGGCTTTTCCCATATCGAGAGGCCCACGCCGTGACCGTATTGCAGCGCGAAGGCGTCCTCCTCATTGGCGAAACCAAACTCCTGGGCCTTTGGCCAGAGCTTGACGATGTCGGCCGTCGTGATTCCGGGCTTTACCGCATCTATGGAGATATCCAGAATCTCCCTGCACTTCTTATAGGCGTCTATCTGCGCCTGCGACGCGCTCCCTATTACCAGCGTGCGGTAGTAGCACGTGCGATAGCCCATGTAACTGTGCAGGATGTCGAAGTAGACGGGGTCGCCCGGACGCAGCATTCGATCGCTGTAGATGTGTGGATGAGGGCTGGTGCGCTCCCCTGAGATCGCATTGACGCCCTCGACGTGCTCCGAGCCCAGCTCGTACAGCACCTTATTCACGAGCGCAACGCCTTCGCTTTCTTTGACGCCGGCCCGAAGCATCATGTACAGCTCGTCATAGGCCGCGTCGACCATTGCACAAGCCGTGTTCAGCAGCGCGATCTCGTCGTCGGTCTTGATCCTTCGGGCCTCCAGCATCAGCTGCTGGCCGTCCACGACGTTGAGGCCCTCTCGCTGAAGAGCGAACATGACCTCCGGCTCGACTATGTCTACGCCCAGGGGCTCGTTCTGGAGACCACGCTCCTCCAGCTCGAGGCGTATCTTCTTTGCC
>JADFKI010000153.1 GCA_022565015.1 Chloroflexota bacterium | reverse complement strand
TCTCGTAGATGGTGGTCACGTCCTGGAGGATGACGGCGGCGCGCTCGAATCCCATGCCCGTATCGACGCTGGGGGCGGGCAACGGCGTGCGTGTGCCGTCCAGGTGGTGGTAGTACTGCATGAACACGAGGTTCCACAGCTCCACGTACCTGTTGCACACATCGCCGTCGTCGTTCATGACGTTGGTGCAGTTTGGACCGCAGCCTTCCTGTAGGCAGCCCCTGTCCACTCCGAAGTCGTAGTGCAGTTCGCTGCAAGGGCCGCACGGTCCCTCGTCTCCGGCGGGACCCCACCAGTTATCCTCGTCGCCGAACCTATAGATCATGTCCCCGGGAACGCCCACCTTTCGCCAGAGGTCGAAGGCCTCGTCGTCCGAATCATGGACTGTTATCGCGAAGCGCTCTCTGGCCAGACCGAGCTTCGTCGTGACGAACTCCAGGGCGAACTCCATCGCCTCCTTCTTGAAGTAATCGCCGATGCTGAAGTTGCCCAGCATCTCGAACATCGTGAGGTGGGTCGCGTCTCCAACCTCGTCGATATCGACGGTGCGAAACGCCTTCTGAGCCGAGGTGAGACGACGGTTGGGCGGAGTAGCCTCTCCTGAAAAATATGTCTTGAACTGGTTCATGCCCGCGTTGGTAATCAGCAGCGTCGGGTCGCCGACGGGAATGAGCGAGGAGCTTGCCACTCGCAGGTGCCCTTTACTCTCGAAGTAGCTCAGGAAGGACTCACGAATCTCGTCACCGGTCATGAATTTCATGGAACGCTCTTTCGGTTTTTATTGCTGCTGTTGGAACCAGGCAAATGTCGTATAAGGCGAAATAGGCGGGAGAATGCATCCTTAAGCTCCGATTTTAGTGGACGGCTTCGATGGGTGTCAATGAAAGTTCACCTTACCTCCCACGTCCGTTATAATGGCGGGCGCCGACGGGCAACATCGAGGCAAAATCCCAGCGAGACGAAAGCGGCGTCAGTTGTACCTCAGCAGCCGATTACAGGGTCACATCGTTCCGCCAGTACTTCCGCGTATGGCGGTGGTCATAGCCGGCCTGCTCATGGTGCCGGTCCTCTACGCCGTCTCGCCGAACAACCCGCTGGTGGAGGCGGCGGCCGAATGGACCGCGAGCTGGGCCGGCATCGGGCTGGGCATTCTTGGCGTGTCCACATACGTGAACGGCTCGATACTGGCGTCCGAGGACTTCGCCGTAAACGTCGTGGCGGAGTGTCTGGCTCTGGCCCCGATCATGATCTACTCCGGCGCGGTGATCGCCTCTCCAGCGACATTCAGGGCCAAGATATGGGGAATAGCCGCCGGTGCGCTGGTGCTGATGTCCGTCAATATGGTCAGGATCGTTAGCCTGTTCTGGATCGGCGCCGGCTACCCGGAGTACCTCGACTTCGCTCATCTGCTTGTCTGGCAGTCCGGGATCTACCTGCTGGCCATCGTTCTCTGGCTCTACTGGCACGGAAGGGTTTTTTCAGGAACGGATACCAGGCTTCTCCTCTTCGCGATCAGGGCGGCCGCGCTGGTTTTCGCTGCGTCCGTAGTCTGGATGCCCTTCGCCAGCCAATACAATCGAGTCCTGATCAAGCTTGTTTCACCTTTTATCGGCGGCGGCACGACCGTCAGAGCCGCCGGCCCCTCATTCATTTTCGAGACCCCGAGCCTTGGGGCGCCACTGTCCATCGATGGGCTCACGTTGCACTGGGGTTTCATACTGCTGACCGCGCTGGTCGCGGCTGCCGTTGGCCTCAGCCTGACGGCGCGTATTCGATGGCTGGCGGCGACGGTGGGACTGATGGCGACGGCGCATATACTCGGCGTTGCATCGCTGTCTTACGGGCTAGCCTGGCTCAGCTGGGCAGCGTCGCCGGAATATGCGGCGGACCTTACCGTGAGCCTCTTTGCCGGCTTCTGGAGCCTGTTTCCATTTGTAGTGGGCGGCGTCTGGGCCTGGCGGTACTGGCTGCCCAGGTCGTCGGCGCGTCAGGCCTGAAGGCCATCTGCCGACGGCGAGGCCGCATCTCGAGAAAAAGATATCGCGGACACGGACACACAGGAGGATACAGATGACCAGTCCAAATCAGGAGCTACTCGCTCGTGCGCGGGCCTTGCACGACAAGGTCCCTCTAATCGACGGGCACAACGACCTTCCCTGGCAGTACCGTGAGCGAGTCGGCCGCGCCATTTCGCAGATCGACATCAGTCAGCCTCAGCCCGACCTGCACACGGACCTCGCGCGGCTGAAGGAGGGAGGACTGGGCGGCCAGTTCTGGTCCGTGTACGTCTCGACATCGAGCCCTCCCGAGGAATATGTCCGCGCGACGATGGAGCAGATAGACGTGGTCCACAACCTGGTCCGGCGATACCCTGATGCCTTTCAGCTAGCCCTTACCGCCGACGACGTGGAAAACGCCTTCGAGGGAGGTAAGATAGCCTCCCTCATCGGCATGGAGGGCGGCCACTCCATCGACAACTCCCTGGCTTCGCTGAGGATGTTCTTCGATCTGGGCGCACGATACATGACGCTGACCCACAACAAGAACATAGACTGGGCCGATTCCTGCACCGACGAACCCAAGGCCAACGGCCTGACCGATTTCGGCCGTGAGGTGGTCCGCGAGATGAACCGCCTGGGCATGCTGGTCGACCTGTCCCACGTGTCCCCGGACGTCATGCGCGACGCCCTGGACACCTCGGAGGCGCCGATCGTGTTCAGCCATTCGTCGGCGCGGGCCCTGTGCGACCATCCTCGCAACGTCCCCGACGATGTGCTCAGGCGCGTGCCCTCGAACGGCGGCGTGGTCATGGTGTCCTTTGTTCCGGGATTTACGTCCCAGGAGGTGGCCGACAACGTGACGCGACGGGAGACCGAGCAGGAGAGGCTCAAGGCAAAGCCAGGCAGCTCGGATGAGACCATCGAGGCCGGACTGAAGTCCTGGGATGCGGAAAATCCCGCGCCACGGGCGACTCTGAGTCAGGTCGCCGACCATATAGACCATATGCGTGAGACGGCGGGGATCGACCACATCGGCATAGGATCGGACTTCGACGGCATCAAGACCGTGCCGATTGGTCTGGAAGATGTGTCCACCTATCCGGCCCTGACGGCGGAGCTTCTGCGCAGGGAGTACAGTGAGGACGACATCCTCAAGATACTCGGACGCAACGTGCTTCGGGTCATGCGTGATGTGGAGGGCGTCGCCGGCCGCCTTCAGGTGGAGCGCCGGCCCTCGGAGGCCCTCATAGAGGATGTCGACGGTCCGTCTTGAATTGCCGCAGGATACCAGACAGAGCCGCTAATTGGCGCAATGCTGATTTCTCCGCACAAAGGCCTTACAATCAGAATCGAAAAAGTCATTGGAGGTATTGAAAAATGCATGTAGTTAAGAAGGACCAGAATCCGCCGGAAGACAGGTCCGACGCGCCGATCTTTTACGGCGGCAAGGTGACGGGCAGAGCCATCATCGGAGGTGGCACCAGCAAAAACTTCAATTTCAACCAGGTCAGCTTCGCCGCGGGCGCCAAGAACCACTTCCACACGCACACCAGCGACCAGATACTCTATGTGACCGGCGGTCGGGGCTACGTTGCCACCGAATCGGAGCAGCTCGAGATTACCGAGGGCGACGCGGCGTTCATTCCTGCGGGCGAAAAGCACTGGCACGGCGCAACCGACGATTCCGACTTCTCCCACATCTCTTTGACGGCGCCGGGCAGCCAGACGGAGGTCTTTCCGCAGTAGCTCCACCGGGAGAAGAGGCCAGGTGGCCCGGACGGTTTCTTTTGCGCACTGCGGTCGGGCTAATACATATAATGTCTACAAAGTAAAGGGCGGCCTTTCTACCTACAAACCTGTCGTGCGCGGGATATGGATATGAGAATCATTGCCCTGGATGTAGGCGAAAGACGCATCGGAGTGGCCTTGAGCGACCCCACGGGCACTCTGGCGACGCCGCTCACGACCATAGAGCAGCCCTCGGATGACGTTCAACCTACGCTGGACGAGATTATTCGACTCGTGCAAGACAACGAGGCGTCGGAGATCGTCGTCGGCATTCCTGTTCTGCTTTCGGGTAGAGAGGGGTCGCAGGCGCGCGCCACCCGCGATTTCGTGAAGCAGTTGGCAGAACGTACCACCGTCCCCATCAGGCGCGTGGACGAAAGGCTATCGTCGGTGCAGGCGGAGCGCATGTTGCGTGACTCAGGAGCCAGGCCCTCCCGCGACAAGGGCAAGATAGACGCTGCCGCCGCGGCCATCATCCTCCAGAGCTACCTGGACTCAGCCCGCAGGCCCTCGGCTTAATCCGACGGTCGCAAGCCAGCGTTTGGCGGTACTACCCTTATCACTGGCAAGACGGTGAATAGCTCTTACGACCATCCCTCTAGAGCCCTTTCGAGTAAGGGAAGGGAAGAAATATGTATCTGAGGGACACCCTCAGACTCCCGGCAATCCCAACGGATCGGGACTGCACTCCCCATTTTTCATCAGCCCTCTACGGCGTGACCACCATCTGAAGCTGCGTGGAGGGCTTGACGAGCGCCTCGAAGGCATTCTGAATGTCGTCCAACGGCAAGAAGTTGGACTCGCTCAGCAGCGGGGCCATATCGACCTTACCGGCGGATATCAGCTCCAGCGACGTCTTCCAGTCCTCTGGCAGCGTGCCGAACGAGGCCTGCAGGCGTACCTCGCGCGCCATCCAGTCCGGCGGCAGCACCGGTGTAGGCTCCCAGGCGATGGCCACAAGCACGACCTGACCTCCCCTGGCAGCCAGATTCAATGCCTGGTCCAGGGTTGGCGGCGCGGCGGCGCACTCGAATACGACCTGCGGGCCTACGCCGTCCGTAAGCTCGGTAACCCGCTCCTCTATGTTGCCATGCGTGGGGTCGAGCACGACATCCGCTCCCAGCCTGCGCGCCGCCTCCGCCCTCGCCGGCGCGGGCTCGGAGACGATCACCTTCGTGGCTCCGGCCGCCCGAGCCGTCTGCATGCAGAGCAGTCCTATGGGGCCCGCCCCCAGGACGACGACGGCATCTCCCAGCTTCAGGTCGGATAGCCGCACGGCGTGAACCGTGACGGCGCAGGGCTCGCAAAGGGCGGCGGCCTCGTCCGACACGCCCTCGGGAATGGGCACCGGCTCCCACTCCTCCATGAGAACATACTCGGCATAGGCGCGAAGCCTGCCGTTTTCAGGGAAGCCCATCGTCCTGTAGTTGAACCTCGGATGCACGCGCACTCCCGTCAAGACGCCCGGAGGAGGATTGCCGCCACCGCCCACGACCCGGTCGCCCTCCTTCCATTTCGTCACGTCCCGGCCGACCTCTGCTATCGTGCCGCAATACTCATGGCCCATGACCGTGCCGGCGGGCGCGATGTCGTACAGAAACGCGTGTACGTCGGTGCCGCAGATCGCGCAATACTTTACTTTAACCACGACCTGACCGGCACCGGCGGAAGGCGTCGGGACCTCTTCCACGCTGAGGCGTTGGTTCCCCTTGTAAACGGCGGCTTTCATATGAATGTCTCCTTCTATGTCACTTCAAAGGCTCCATGCGAATTTGCACCGGATGATTGAATAATTTACCAGCGATTCCACAAAACGCAAGGTGGGGAACCGTTTCCAGCCCGGTCAGAGAGCGGCGAGCGGACCAGGTCCGTGGATTACGAGGCTTGGCAAAGGGCGGGAGAAGCCGTAGATAGCAAAAAGGGCGCCCCAACATGGCGCGCCCTCCGTTTCTAACCGGTGTGTTGTGCCCCCGCCATACAGGCGCGAGGCGACAGGTCTCTTAGTCTTTTACTCCTCGTTGAACAAGAAAGTCCATCGCCAGCTGCACCGTAGTGATCCCCTCAGCGTCTTCGTCGGTGATCTCGATCTGGTTGTCGTCGGTGCTGAACTCTTCTTCGAAGGCCATTATGAGCTCCACGAGATCAAGTGAGTCTGCGTTGAGATCATCGGTGAATGATGCCTCGGGGGTAACCTCTTCTACGCTTACACCCAACTTATCGGCGACGACTGATTGAATACGGTCCCTAACTGTAGCCAATATATTACCTCCGCTTTTACAACAGATAACTTGAAGGAATGCGCCTACCGCACTACCGTCTCCATAACCGAGCCAAGGACGCCATTCACGAATTTCGAAGAGCTATCCGAGCCATAGGCTTTGGCCAGCTCGACGGCCTCGTTAATTGCCACTTTCGGCGGTGACGTCTTGCCGATGACAATCTCAAAAACGGCAATTCTGAGAATGTTTCTATCAACGATGGCCATCTGATCGATCGGCCAGCTTGGAGCAAATCCGCTAACTATCTTATCTATTTCCTTCCGATTTGCAAGCACACCGTGGACCAGGTCCTTGGCGAACTCCACGGACGGCCCGGACAGGCCTGCGTCTTCAGTTCGGCCTTGGAGGACCTGTTCGACGTCGTGTCCCACGGAATCGGCTTCGTAGAGCACCTGAAGGGACACAACACGAGTCTTACGTCGAGCGCCGGGGCCCGAGGGTTTGGCGGCGGCCGGGTCTATAGCGGGGACATTGTTAGGAGTGACCACTAATCAGTTCCTGCTGAGC
Organism: Chloroflexota bacterium; assembly: GCA_022565015.1. Lineage (GTDB taxonomy): Bacteria > Chloroflexota > Dehalococcoidia > Lucifugimonadales > JADFKI01 > JADFKI01. The sequence continues at coordinate 2,290 of JADFKI010000153.1, read as the reverse complement.
TCCAAGATGGAATCGATATCACCGACGTTTGTTATCTTAGCATCTTTGGATATACGCTTGACCATGCCGGAAAGGGCTTTGCCGGGGCCGATTTCAATGAAGCTGTCCACGCCGGAGCCGACCATGTAGTCGACGGAGCGCTTCCATTGCACGCAGGTCGATACCTGTAACGCCAGCTCCTGCTTTACATCGCTTGCGGACGTCAGTGGTTCGCCCGTGCAGTTGGCGATTATGGGAATCTCCGGGTCGCTGAAATGGAGGCTCTCCATTGCCTCCAGCAGTCCGCTCCGTGCCGGCGCCATCAGGCCGGAGTGGAAGGCGCCTCCGACGCGCAGGGGAATGACCTTCTTGGCGCCGCGAGCGGTCGCGAGGTCCAGCGCCCGAGCTATGCCGAGGACGTCGCCGCTTATGACGATCTGCTCGGCCGTATTGATATTTGATACGTAGGTGCCGGTCTCCCTTGCTATCTCTTCCAGGGTCATCTCGTCCAGGCCCAGGATCGCGGCCATCGTGCCGGGGTTCTGATCGCACGCCTCCTGCATAAGCTGGCCTCGTTTCTGGACCAGCTTCGCGGTGTCGCCGATGTCCAGGACCCCCGCGACGGCCAGGGCGGTGTACTCGCCCAGACTGTGACCCGCCGTGACGACGGGCTCAGGCATGGCCTCCGGCCCGAGTTTCTCTTCCATGGCCTTAATACAGGCGAGGCTGACCGCCATAATTCCCGGCTGTGCGTTGATAGTCTTGCGTAGCTCCTCCTCGGGTCCGTGGAAGAGAAGCTTGCTAAGGGGCCTGCCCAATGCGGCGTCAACCTGGTCGAAGACCGAGCGTGCCGCCGGGGAGTTCTCATAAAGCTCTTGCCCCATACCGACTGCCTGAGCGCCCTGGCCCGGGAACAGGTATCCCACCTTCGGGCCTCCGGTCTCCGACATAAAACGAAGGGTCATTGCCAACTCCTGAACGAGGTGAGGGTCATCAATGGGGGTGCCTAATCCGACCTATCCACGGATACGACTTCCCTGCCGTTATAGTAGCCACAGGTTGGGCAGGCTCTATGCGGAAGCCTCCTGCTGCGGCATTGGGGGCACTCCGCCAGGGTCTGGGCCCGCAGTGCGAAATGCGACGTGCGTCCACCCTTACGTTTCTTCGAGTGTTTTTTCTTTGGAAGCGGTGGCATGACCTATCCTCTAACCGTTGTTCTTGTCCTGCACGGAAACCATATCAAGCAAGGCCCCCCATCGGGGGTCACGCGCGGTCCGGTCACATTTGCATTCGCCTTCATTCAGATCGGTCCCGCACTTCATACAGAGGCCTCTGCAATCGGGCCTGCACATAGTCTTCATAGACGTACTGAGATAGATGTACTGGATGACGGCTTCCGTCAAATCCAGCACATTGCTCCGGCTAATGTAAAAGTTCTCGTCAAACTCGCGAGGGCTGTGAAGCCTTGCTCCGGTATTAATGTCAATCTCCGGTAGGAACTCCTCTTCGATCTCCAGGCGAACCATCTTCCGTATATCGACAAGGCAGCGGCTGCAACTGCCGGGCGTGAACGCGTCCAGGGGCGCGCTCACCCATATGCCGTCCTCCGTCCTCATCAGCCTTACCCTTCCACGAATGGGGCAGACTGTGCTGTCTCCGGATACCTCTTCATCAACCTCATATTCCCGTGTGAAGCCGCTTGGCTCCTTCAACAACTGCGATACATTGAACAGCATCTCGGCACCCCCGTGACCAAAGACTTGGGGCCGTTTCCTCAACTAAAGATTCTAGGTGCGCGGACGACTTTGTGTCAAGTTTCACAGAGCATATTTAGACGATTATATCTTTGGAAAACAGATCTTTCGGGTTGCAGCCTACATAAGCGGCAATTCTAACGATCTTTGGCACAAATGTGAAGCTGCATGACGTCTGATTTTTACGATTCCCAGAAAGAAATGAAAGAGTGCCGGTTCGTCTGGCCAATGTTCAACATGGAGGACGGCGGACGGGCTTGTTGACGCGCCGACAGGGTGGACATAGACTCCCAGCCGTCAGTAGGACCTACTGGACTTTGTACAAAGAAGTTTCCTAAATTTGAGGGCGTTGGAACGGGTTTATTATGATGCCTTCGCTCTGCCGCATAAACACCCATCTCATCGTTCAAGGACTTTCCGCACCCGCCCCGCAAACTCGACATGTAAAAAGTCTGCCGATTACTGACCATCAGCTATACGCCTTCGTGTTGAGGCTCAATCGGAATGTACAAAGTCGAGCTAAGAGGGGCCCGTCATTCCGGCGAAAGCCGGAATCC
>JADFKI010000152.1 GCA_022565015.1 Chloroflexota bacterium | reverse complement strand
CGTCCAATATGCCAACGATACGGGGAGAAGGGAGTTGATATAATCTGCCGGTCTCCCTATCTCCATATCTTGATTTCATTTCTCCCACTACGACATCGTATTGTCCTCCCTCCCCCGCGCGGGTGGGAGCTAGAGGGAGGGGGCTCATGTCGCTGAGGATTCTCCCCCTCATCCTAGCCTTCTCCCACAAGGGGAGAAGGGAGTTCCTATTAACCGCTCGACCCCTTGCCTCCAATTCCCGATTTCATCCCTTCGATTACGACATCGTATTGTCCTCCCTCCCCTGGCGGGAGGGAGCTAGAGGAAGGGGGCTGATATTGCTAAAGATTCCTCTTCCCATTGTGCAACCTGACAGACCTGATCGCCGATAGCCGTGCCGTGCCCCTCTTCGAGAATCTGCGCCACGAGAGAACATTCGGGCGAGCAACGCTTTCAGTGCTGTTCGAAGGGGTAAACGAGCCGTCGGCCAAGTACATTGATCTTCAGCGTACCACGCGCCGGAGGCGGGCAAGGACATAGGCCTGGCCTTCAGATAGTTTAGCCGGCCGTCTCAACGATCTTCGTTTGGCTTGCTTCGTCTGTAGACCGGGGCTTCTTAACCATCAGCATAAGAAACGCGCCAAGTATGTTGAATACCCCGAACATTGCAAAGGGCACCAGATAGGTGCCTGTTCTGTCAAACATGAAACCTGCGAAGAGCGGCGCAACGATCATGGCGAGATTGTTGGGAAGCTGCGAGACACCCATGATCGTCGCGAACGCCTTTCGGCCAAAATACTCTCCGCGAATGGCCGTAAGCAATGGTATGCGACCGCCAAAGCCGATGCCGTACAGCACCGCGAAGACAAGGGCCCATTGAACGGTGTTGGAAACCGCAAGTATCATTATGGCCAGGCCCTGCAGAATGATGAAGACGAATATCAGAGGAGGCATGGGCAGACGATCGGCCAGGTAGCCCGCGAGAAACTGTGCCGGCAGCGCCATGGCGGTGTATAACAGCACCACCGTTCCCGCGCCGCTAAGCGACACCCCCATGTCCGTCAGCTTTGGCACGAGGTGGAGGGCTAGCGTAACTATGGAAACGCTGGAGGAGAGGTGGACCGAAGTAATAATCCAAAAGGCGCGAGTCCGTAACGCCTGACGAACGGTGAAGTCAGGCTCGTCTTCGTCGGACGCCCGCGCCGGCCGATCAGCCCTCGTGGTGCCCGCTTCTCCGGCGGCCTCGGTTGGCACATCACCGTCGGGCATCAGGCCCATGTCTTCGGGGCGATTGCGAACCGCCTTAAAGACCGGAACAATAATTATCAGAAAGAATACGGAAATACCAAACGTTGTCCACCGGAACCCGTGCGATTCGATTCCAAGCGCCAGGACCGGCACGAGAAAGCCGCCGAAATGAATGCCGGACATGGCCGTCGCCATGGCCATGGAGCGGCGGCGAATGAACCAGTTGTTGATCACAGAGATGATCGCCAGCCAGCCGCCCAGTCCCGACCCAAGATTGATAACGAGGAATGCCAGGTAGAACTGCCAGACGGCCTGGACCTGCGAGAAGAGGTAGAAGCCCAGGGCCATGAGCAGATATCCCAGCAGGATCATCCGCCGGCTGCCCACCTTGTCAATCAAAAAGCCTTCAATGGGACCGATTACGGCTCCCTGCGCGCGAGTGAAGGCGAATGCCCCGGATAGCACGGTCCTGCTCCAGCCGAACTCACGCTGCATGGTGACAAGAAAAGTGCCCAGGCCCTGGAAGACCGACACCGACATGATCGTAAGCATGAATGCCGCAATGCCTACAAGATGCCATCCATAAAATATCCGGCCAGGGGATCTTGGAATTCCCTTCGTGCGCTCCGGGAGGCCACTCTTTCTGTCTGCCATCGGCCACAGCATAACAGAATCGGGGAGAACCCAGACGGTCGATACAGCTTCGCTCGCGCCCATGACAGGCGAAAACATAAGCGGCTGCGGGACCGTTTACAGGCAGTCAGAGGTACTTCGTAAAGAAGGTAGACATCACTACGCCGGCGGGCCAAAAAACCTGCTCACGCAGCGGCCTTTTGCCGGCTCCCAGGTCGAAGCGTTGCTGGCTAATCGCGCCGAGGATGGAGCAAGGTCCCACGCTCGACGCCCTCTCGCATTCGACCGTACTCGGAGCTAAGCTCGGCCCCAAGTATCAGGATCAGTGAGCTGAGGTAGCTCCAGAGGAGGAGGGCCACGACGGGCGCCAGCGAGCCGTAGATGTTCTCGAACGTCGCAAAGGTATTCACGTAAACGATGAAGATGTTCTTTGATAGCTCGAATAGTATTGCAGCCACCAGGGCCCCCGGCCAGATGTGCCTCCAGTAGGTCCTGGTATTCGGCAGGTACTTGTATAGCATGAGAAACAGGCCCAGCATGAGAAGCAGAGAGCTGCCCTGAAGCAGGGCCTGCGCTATATTTTTCACGAAGAACTCGTGCCCCGGCAGCCCAAAGTCCTGCAACCTCGATGCCGAGCGCGCTAACGTAGCCATTGCAATGGACAGGAGAAACATCGGGCCCATCGCCGCGCCCATCAGGAGCTGTCGGGGTTTGTTCGAGTAGAACGGCCGGTCGCGTCGGATATCCCACGCGCGGTTCACCGCCCGAGTAATCGCCCCAAAAACGGCGCTCCCCGACCACAGCAGCCCAATGATGGCGAACAGGCCCAGGGCTCCCCTCAGTTCGATCGCGGCATCCAGGTTCAGCATGACCAGCTGCTCGGAGCCCGGCAGATAGCTCGTAGCGAACTCGGTCAGTCCGGGGCGAATCCTTTCCGTATCCACGAACGCCCCCAGCGCAAAGCTCGCCAGGGATATGACGCCGAGAAGCAGGGGGAAGATCGAAAAGAGAGCATAGTACGAAACGCCCGCGGCCATGTGTGTCGCGTCGTCCTCAGCCATTTCCCGCATCGTGCGGGTCATCAGACGGACTATGAAGAATCCGTTCAGCCGGCTCCCCGCTGAGCGTGCAAAGTGCTCGACCCTGAGGGCGAACTCGTAAAGCCTGGGGTATCTTCTCAGGAATCGTTGCATTTACGAAACATGGTCCGAGGTCTCGCCGTATTCATTAAAACTATGGCCGCCACCTTGCAACGCGGCCTTGTGGAAGCTGATACACCGCGACAGAACCCATGAGGCTCTCGTCGGACATCTATTCCGCATGTCCGAGGGCCTCGCGGAAGGCCGCGACTATCTCCTCGTTGGGCTGCCTTAGTATCGTCGTGTTCACCGCGAGCGTGGAGAGCTTCTCTGAGCCTTCAGCCGGGCGCACGATGATCCGGAGTTCGCTGAGCCTCTTAATCAACATTGCGTGGTCTATCGATTCATCTAGCTCCACGGGGAAGATATTGGAGCCGTTCTCGAATTTACCTACCCTCACAGTTTCCAGTTTGTTCAAGTCTTCGAATAGCTCCGAGGCCTTAGCCATGGCGGAAGCGAACCTCTGCTCGAATCCGTTCAGTCCATGTAGGGCTAACGCGGCCGCCAGCCCCGCAGACGAGAGGCTTCCGCCGAACATCCTGCGGTCGTGATACATCTCGCCGATCAATTCCCGACTTCCGGCCAGAAGCCCTCCGTAAGGCGCGCCGAAATACTTGTAGAGGGAGACGTATACCGTGTCAAAAAGGTCGGAGTATTCGCGGGGTCCAATGCCTGTCGCCGCGCACATCATGTACAGGCGAGCGCCGTCAAGGTGAGTGCCGATGCCCCGCTCGCGGCAGTAGTCCGTGATCGCCTTCATCTCTTCGAGCGACTGCACCCTACCCGCCTTCCTGCGCACCGGACTTTCGATCATCATGGCCCCGATGGGATTGGTGACTCGTCCGGCCTCGGACTGCTCCACGGCCTCCGTCACCTCCTCCAGTGTAAAGAACGCCCTGCCCTTTGCCAGCGGCACCAGGTTGATGTTGCTCAGCCGCGTCACGCAGTCGCCGGTGTCGTTATAGAGGTGGCATTGCTCCTGGACCAGGGCCCTGGGCCTGGACCCACACAGCGCTCGTACCGCGAAGTGGTTCGCCATGGTGCCCGTCGGCAGGAATATCGCGGCCTCCTTACCAAGAAGGTCGGCCAACCTCTCCTCCAAGGCCTGTACGGTGCCGCCCACCATATAATTGTCGGGCTCGTATCCAAACTCTGAATCGAAAGCGGCCAGCGTGCTCAACATCCCCGAAAGCGTCTTGGGCTCACCGTCTCCTTGAAATACGACCGACCTGTCCGACTCAGCAGGCTTCGATACCTTTGCCTCACCTGTTTTCGTGGCCGATTTCTCTTTTGACAGCACTCTAAATTTCCCACCAGATCGAATAGTCCAAATTTAGGAGGGCGCGCCATGTCATGAGTCGTCCACGGGCCAGGCATCCGCCCCAACGTTGACACAGCCCTTCGCCGAACATAGTATCAGAATTCAAATCAGTTATGCCTTGAGGTCGATTTCACTTGCCACACACCATGCTGCGTTGCAGCGAATGCCAGATTTACCATATGCCCGATATGAAGACGTTGGGCTGCGAGAGCTGCGGCGCCCCGCTCGACGTCGAGTACATCGGCGATGGGGGTGAGCAGTCGGGCTTTCGACCGCCTGGATGGACGGGCCCTAACATTCCGCTGCCCGTGCATACGTCGGATGCATTCGTCACTCTGGGCGAGGGCGGGACGCCCTGTGTGCCGCTGACCAACCTATCGAAGAGCCTCGGTCTCACTGATCTTATAGCCAAGCTGGAGTTCATGAACCCCACGGGCTCGTTCAAGGACCGGGGCACGTCGATAATGATGTCCGTCGCCAGGGAGCAGGGGGTTCGCGAGATCGTCGAAGACTCCTCCGGCAACGCGGGCGCGTCCGTTTCAGCCTACGCCGCCAAGGCGGGCATCAAGGCGCACATCTTCGCTCCCGCCGCGGCCCCCGCGGCCAAGCTGCAGCAGATCAAGGTCTACGGCGCACAGACTCACGCTATCGAGGGGTCTCGTGAGGACACGGCCCGGGCCGCCGTCGACTACTGTGCCGAGCGTGGCCTCGTGTACGCCTCCCACAACCTCAGCCCGTATTTCATAGAGGGCACCAAAACGTTTGCATACGAGCTCTTCCAGCAGTTCGGCGATGGCATTCCAGGCGACATAGTCATGCCTGTCGGCAACGGCTCGCTCTTCATAGGCGCGTGGAAGGGTTTCAGTGAGCTTCGTCGGGCCGATCTGCTGACGTCGATGCCGCGGCTGCATGCCGTCCAGGCGAGTGCCGTGATGCCGCTGGCCGCCGCCTACGAGGGCGTGGAATGGAAGCGTGAGCCTGGTTCATCGACGATCGCCGGTGGAATTTCCGTGGGCGACCCTCCACGACTGAAGCAGTGCCTGAGGGTGCTCCAGGAAAGCGGGGGCGTAGCGCTCGCGGTCGACGACGATGCGATAAGGGACTGGCACAGGAGGCTGGCGGAGGTCGAGGGAATATACGCCGAGCCTACATCGGCGGCGGCGTTCGCTGGACTCGAGCGTCTCGCGGCCGAAGGACGATTCGGCAAAGACGGGTCCGTGCTGGTGGCGGTCACCGGCTTCGGCCTCAAGGACGCGCCGCCGGCCTAGGCGTGGGCCTCGAACGCCTTCCGGAAGCCTGCCAGCGAGCCCTCCAGCGTGCGGTCGTCGACGCAGTAGGATATGCGGAAGTAGCCCGGCAGACCGAATCCCGTTCCCGGCACTACAAGCACGTTATGCTCTTGCAGGGCGGCGGCAAACTCCACGTCGTCCTCGATAGGCGACCTGGGAAACATGTAGAACGCCCCCTGGGGCCTGGTCAGCGTGTAGCCGATATCGGTCAGTCCCTTATACAGAAGATCGCGTTTCGCCTCGTACTCGCCGACGTCGATGGTCACGCCCTGTAGGTGCCTGACTATGTGCTGCATCAGCGCCGGAGCATTCACGAAGCCGAGCGTGCGATTGCAGAACACCAGGCCGTCGACCAGCTCGCGACGTCCGTCGTAGTCTGGATGCACCGCGATGTACCCGATGCGCTCGCCGGGCAACGCCAGGTCCTTGGAGTGTGACGTGGCGACGATGCTCCTGACGTGATGGTGGAAGATGTGGGGATACTCCAGGCCGTCAAAAATGATCTTTCTGTACGGCTCGTCGCTGATCAAGAATATCTCGGTGCCCAGCTCGGCCTCCTTGTTCTGGATGATCTTGCCCATCTGTTCCAGGAGCTCAGCGCTGTACAGCACGCCCGAGGGATTGTTGGGGGAGTTGATGAGCACGCCACGGGTGCGCTCGTTGATGGCCGACTCGAAGGCCTCGAGGTCGGGATAGAACGACTCGTCGGGCGGCACGACGCGGCACGAGCCGCCGTGGTTGTCGGCGTAGAAGTGGTACTCGACGAAGTAGGGCGCGAAGATTACGATCTCGTCGCCGGGGTCCATGATCGTCTTCATGACGACGTTCAGGGCGCCTCCCGCCCCGATGGTCATAAGCACTTCGTTCGCCGTAAAGCCCAGGCCGGTCTCCTTGGAAAGCTGCTCGGCGACGGCGGCACGTGTCTCAACGAGGCCCGCGTTGGGCATGTAGCGGTGCATGCCGGGCGTGGGGTCTTCGGCGATTCGACGCAGCTCCTCGAAGAACTCGGGAGGCGGCTGCATGATGGGGTTGCCCAGCGACAGGTCGAAGACGTTCTCTTCGCCGTACTTCTGCCTGAGCGCGATGCCCTCCTCGAACATTTTTCGAATCCAGGAACCGCGCTCCATGAAGTCCTGTATCTTCTTCGAAACGCCCATGACTTCCTCTTTCCGGTGCCGGTTGCGTTAGATGAATAGCCTTAGAGGCACAGGGAATTTATCGGACGTTGGAGCGGGGTGTCAAGGTTTTTTGGCCACAGGACGAGTTCTAGGGAAGCCTAGCAGCCATGAGGCACTGGAGATCGATAGAGGACGACACTAGCAGGATGATGAAAAATGTGGAGTGCAGTCCGCCTGAGAGGGTGTGCTGGGAGTCTGAGAGCCTGCCCTGAGCATCGTCGAACGGGGTGTCCCTCAGATACAATTTTCCCCCTTTTCCTTACTAGAAAGAGTGCCAAAGGGATTGTGGAAAGAGTTTTTCAACACCCTGCTAGAGGGCGAGGCCGGTGCGATGTGATGATTGCCTTGACAGTGGTATTGGTGTTGGTTACGCTAATTCTGCCTCTTGTTGGGCTCGTAGCTCAGTGGTAGAGCGGTCGGCTCATAACCGATTGGTCGTAGGTTCGATCCCTGCCGAGCCCACTCATTTCGTCAAGAACCGCATACCCCAAGTTACTTCTATATTCTGCTGCGCTTTGCAGGCGTCTACGATATCCTTCCCGTTGCTAAAAGAAATAATGTCGGGGTCATATCTTGGAGGTGACAATGTCGGTATTGGGCACCGGACGATTTACATACGAAATATCTGGGGAGAACTGGGGCAACCTGCCCGACACGTGGAGCTACAAGGAGGCCACGGCCCTCGCGTTGGATTCCCATGACAACGTGCACGTATTCAACCGCGGTCTGCACCCCATGATAGTGTTGAATTCCCATGGCGATGTGCTTCGGACATGGGGCGAGGGCGTGTTCAGCAACGCTCATGGCGTCGCCATAGGCCCGGACGACTCGGTCTACTGCGTTGACAACGGCGACCATACCGTCCGCAAATTCAGCCCGGAAGGGAAGCTCCTCATGACGATTGGAGTCCCAGGCGAGCCTGCGCCTCCGTTGAGCGGCGATCCTTTCAGTCAACCGACGCACGTGGCGGTGGACAAGAGAAATGGCGACCTGTTTGTGTCGGACGGCTACTACAATGCTCGCGTGCACAAGTATTCTCCCGACGGGCGACACCTGCTCTCCTGGGGGGAATCAGGCACGGACGAGGGCCAGTTCAATCTGCCTCACAATATAGCCACGGACCAGGATGGGTGGGTGTATGTCGCCGACAGAGAGAATCAACGAATTCAGATATTTGACTCCAATGGCAGATATGAGACGCAATGGGGGCTCAATCTCGCGAGGCCGGGCTGCGTGTATGTGGATCTACGGGGCGGAGAGAAATTGGCTTACGTCGGCGAATTCTTCTCAGGGTTTTCCTCTTATGAGAAAGGAATGCGCATCGGGCCGAGAATTAGCGTCCTGGACTCCCAGGGGAAGATACTGGCCCGGCTTGGAGAACATAGTTTCGGCGATGAGCCCGGTAGATTTTACTCACCTCATGCGATCGCCGTCGATTCCAAGGGAGACATCTACGTGGCGGAGGTCTCTCGCACCGAGACCTACTACGGCATAATCCCTCCGCTGACAGACCCCAATGGAGAGCGCCGCTCGATCCAAAAGCTGGTAAAACAGGGCTGAGCAAGGTCGGCTCGCGACATAGAGTCTGCGTTCTAGAAACGCATCATCTACTATTGACTTGCGATAAATCCTCTATATCTGTTAACATTATGGTGCGTATGATCTGCCGAAAACCCCGCCCAGATAAAGTTGGATATCCTACTGCTCAACAGCGAATACATGCTGTCCGCCTCCTACCTCAGTGGAATCGTACGGTAAATCCATAACTCATCATAGAATAATATCCCATCTAGCTGTCCCGCGTCGTAGCGGGTCTCCGAGAGTTTACATAAGTGGATCAACCAGTTATAGAATCTAGTCGTGGGTGTGTGCTATGAAAGAGACCATTTCCAAGAATTTGTTCTTGAACGCTCACGTCTGCCCAACATTGGGTTGGCGACTTCGTGCCAACGACCTACAGGATAAAGTGGCGCCCACGCTCGCCCAACAATTCCGGATGGAGCAGGGGATAGAAATCGGTCGGAGAGCCCGCAGTCTATATCCGGATGGCGTTGTCGTGTCCAAGGGCAACCTCGCCGAGGCTGCTGCCGAAACAACGACAC